>DAOWGR010000067.1 GCA_030637365.1 Elusimicrobiota bacterium | reverse complement strand
GTCATACATATTTTTTCGCGTTTATTCCTGTTTTAATTTAGCTTCTTTATCGGCTATTTGTTTTTTTAATTCGGCGATTTCATCGCCTATAATTTTAACTTTCGCGTAATCACTGTGCGCTTCGGGCGCTGAAAGTTTTTCCGCCAATACTTCAATTTCTTTTTTATGTTTTAAAATGGCGTTCTCAAGTTTTTTATTTTCGCGTTTGCGGTCTCTTTCCATCGCCCTTAACCTGCGCTGTTCTTTACGATTTACGCCTTTCTCAGGCGGAGAAAATTCCTCCCACTTCGCTGAACTAGCTACGGGGGACATGCCCGCCGCCTCCGCCTTAATTTGTTTTTGACGCCTACTGAAATATTCGTAATTTCCCGGATAAATGGCCGGCCTTCCGTTTTCAATATGAACAATATGGCTGGCTAAAGCGTTAACAAAGTACAAATCATGGCTTATAAAGCAAAGCGCCCCTTCATATTCTTTAAGCGCGGAAATAAGAGCGTCAACACTCGGCATATCAAGATGCGTGGTGGGCTCATCCATCAAAAGGATATTTGGAGGGTCCAATAAAAGTTTAACCAAAGTCAATCTGCTCTTTTCTCCTCCGCTCAAAACTTCCGTTTTTTTAAAAACATCGTCGCCGTGAAACAGAAAAGTTCCCAAAACTGTTCTAACCATCAATTCGGGATTCATCCTGTCATTATCCAAAGCTTCTTCAAATACGGTTTTATCAGGGTCCAATATTCCCATTCTATGCTGGGAGAAATAACCCGTTTTGACATTATAACCGACAATTCTCTCGCCGCTATCAGGCTTAACCACGCCGGCAAGAATTTTAAGCAAGGTGGATTTTCCCGCTCCATTATGGCCGACAAAAGCCATCTTCCAGCCTCTTTCAAATTCAAAATCAATATCCTGATAGACTTTAATTTTCCCGCCATCTTTTAAATCATAAGTTTTATTCACTTTTTTAAGCGTCAAACATCTAACGCCCGTTCTCATAGGCTGAGGAAAACGAATTTTCATTTTCCGCGTTTCATTGGGCAGAACTATCCGCTCCATTTTATCCAAGCGCTTTATCATGCTTTGCGCTCTTGAAGCCGTTGAAGCGCGCACGCGGTTTCTGGCTATAAAATCTTTCATATCCTCTATTTCTTCTTTCTGACGCTTCCAAGCATCTTTAAGCCTTTCGGCCTCTTCTTCCTTTTGTTTAAGATAATGCTCATAATCGCCGTGATATACTTTAAGTTTTTTATCCGCCACCGCCACAACGGCTCTGCAAACGGTATTGATAAAAGAACGGTCATGGGATATAACAAATACCGCTCCCTGATAAGAGGACAGATAATCCTGAAACCATAAAAGCGAATCAACATCCAAATGATTGGTAGGCTCGTCAAGCAGCATTAAAGCCGGTTTTTTTACAAGCAAATTGGCCATAGCAACCCGCATGGCCCAACCGCCGCTTAAAGTATTAACAATACGATTAAAATCTTCAACCTTAAAACCAAGACCCATTAGAATCGCTTTGGCCTCAGCCTCAAGCCTGGCGTCCCATTCATTGCTTCCCTTAAGCGCTTCTTGCAATACGGTTTTATCCGATATAGGCGCGTTTTCCTGCGGCAAATAACCGACATTGCAGCCCCTGCCTAACAATATCTCGCCGTCATCAATATCCATATCGCCCAAAAGCATTTTAAATAAAGTGGATTTTCCGCTGCCGTTCGGCCCGACCAAAGCAAAACGCTCGCCGTCATTTATTTGAAGAAAAGCACCGTCAAAAATCGCCTGCCGGCCAAAAGATTTATGTATGTCTCTGATAGTAATCATAAAAAACAAATTCCGATTTAAAATTCTGTCGGTGAATAATGTGAATAATGAGTCAGGATAAAATGAGGATAAATCGTTAAAAAGTTCAAAAGGTAACAGGTGCCTTTTTACTGCTCTTATAACTGATAATCAATTCGCCTTAATACTCATGCAATACGCTTAATAACATTTTACCATTTTGTTAAGGCAGAATTATAATTTTCGACACGCCACCTTTTCCATGTGCCCTAATGTCCTAAAAACGAATGGGCACAAAGAAAGGCAAAAAATGCCCTTTTGGCAATAGCGCTTCACGCGGTTAACATATAAACTATTACAAGAGATGGTAGTTATATTTTAACACGGAGAAAAAACATGAATAAAATTGTACTCGGAGCGGTTTTATTAGTTATTACGCCTTGCGTAAATGCGTTTGAAATTAATTTTGATCAAAGTAGCAAAATAGGAGAAGTAGTAAAATTTCTGAATAATTCCCCTATTAAAATAGCTAAAGCAACTATGCCGGCAATACAAGAAACAACGCTTGAAAATAGAAAAACAAGCATGGAAATTATCCTACAATATAACGAAAAGCGGAATATGTTTCATGGCGCGAACGAACACATGAGCTTTGAAGTAAACTTCGGCGAACCCATTTCGACTTTTAAGGTAGCCTTTGCAAGCGGCGAAGTCTCGCAGGGAACGATTGCGAATAATCTTATCTCCGATAACTCTGGCAATAGCGTAGACATGTCCACACCCCCTTCTTATGTTCTCCACACAAAAGGAAAAGAATACGAATTAGAAGGCAACTCCACTTATGACCTTGGTTACATGGATACCCTAATAGACTACAAGCAAAATGGCCTAAATCTTTACATAAAACAAAGAAAAGACGATTCTATCCGCATTGTTGGTTCTTACGATATGAGAAAATATTCCAAGAAAGCGATAGCGCTGGTAGTAATCGCGGCAATTTTATAAATCGGAAAACAATAGTTTTTTCAGTAGAACCGTCTTAGTAAAAAAGGCGTCCATTGCTTTGCCGATAAATTCGGCAAAGCAAGCTATTTCTCCAAATCCCATTTTTTATTCTGTAAATTTTAAAGAAATTTTATTGCCTGCCGCCGATAAACCACTAATATCTTAAATATGCCATCGACAAATAAATGCCATGACTCCATACTACATGTTAAAAACCCACGAACTCAAATATCTTTCGGCCGTATCGGGAAGAAGAACAATTATGGTTTTGCCCGCGGCTTCCGGTCGTTTCGCTATTTCAATGGCGCCGTGCATGGCCGCCCCCGACGAAATACCCGCGAATATTCCCTCTTCTTTCATAAGCCGCCCGGACATAATCTCCGCGTCCGCGTCTTTAATTCTTATAATCTCGTCTATATTTTCTCTTTTTAAAATCGCTGGAACAAAACCCGCGCCTATGCCATGTATCTTATGCGCTCCCGGCTGCTTGCCTGAAAGCACGGATGAACCGTAAGGCTCAACAGCTATTATTTTAACGGACGGATTGCGTTTTTTCAGAACATCCGCCACTCCCGTTATAGTTCCTCCGCTGCCGACGCCCGCCACAAAATAGTCCACTTTTCCACCGGTATCGGACCATATTTCTTCGGCGGTGGTTAATCTGTGCGCCTCGGGATTTGACGGATTTTCAAATTGCCGCGGCATAAAAGAACCCTTATTGGCCGAATGTATTTCCAAAGCTTTGTTAATGGCTCCTTTCATTCCTTGAGAACCCGGCGTTAAAACAACTTCAGCCCCGAGAGCCTTTAATATTTTCATCCTCTCAATACTCATGGTATCGGGCATGGTGAGTATCAATCTATAATTCCGCGCGGCGCATATAAAAGCCAAACCTATGCCCATATTGCCGCTTGTCGCCTCCACTATTAAAGAATTTTCGTTAATAAGACCGTGTTTCTCGGCGGCGTCCAGCATGGCCAAAGCCGCGCGATCTTTCACGCTGGACATGGGATTAAAAAACTCAAGCTTGGCCAGCACAAGCGCACTCATTGGCTTCATCAGCTTATTAATTCTCACCAGAGGCGTATTGCCTACAAGCTCTGTTATATCTTTGGCGTATCGCATTTTTTTCGCGCCTCCGCTTTAAGCTCGCTTATTTCCTTTTTAATGCGCTGAATCTCTTCCCCATAAAAATCATGCACCTTATAATGGTCCAATTGCGACTCGTCACTGGCGCCTCCGCGGCTCGCTCTGGCCGGAACGCCAAACACTGTTGTATTTGACGGAACATTTTTAAGAACAACGGAACCGGCTCCTATTCTGGCATGAGCTCCGATATTTATGGCGCCCAAAACAATGGAGCCCGCGCCTATAACCGCGCCATCGCCGATAGTCGGATGGCGTTTCTTTTTTTCAAAAGATGTTCCACCCAAAACAACGCCTTGATATATCAAAACATCATCTCCAATCTCGGCAGTCTCTCCTATAACAACGCCCATGCCGTGATCTATAAAAAATCGCCTGCCTATCTTTGCCCCAGGGTGAATTTCAATGCCGGTTATACCTCTACTTATATGAGAAATAAATCTGGCAAAAAAACAAAAACCCCATTCCCAAAGCTTATGCGCCGCTCGATGCAGCCATATGGCATGCACGCCCGGATAACAAAAGAAGGCTTCAATAAAACTTCTGGCGGCGGGATCTTTGGAAAACACCGTTTTTAAATCTTCAACTATGCGCATAATTTTTTGTTCCCTCCTATTCGATAAGATTTTAGCATAACCCCCGTAGATTTCACCATGGGACCACGGGACGAGCCCATGGCAAGTAAACCCCACTTGTGGTGGTGTTATAGCGTGATAATGTATCGAGACACGACCAGTGTGCCGTATTCCGCCACACACATCGGCAAACAGGCAAGAGACTGCCTATCAAGCGGCTAAATATCTATACACTGAGGGTAAAAACCACGCATGTGGTTTTTATAAATCTCTTGATGTGTGGAAATCATCGGGAATAATATCCATAGATTCCTTAACGGGCTGAACCACCTTGATATGTCTCCATTTTCCGCCGTAATAACGCAAATAAATGAATGATGAAAAAATAAGAAAGATTATTACAACCGATACCCAAGCTTGCTCGGGAGAAAAATCTTTTAGTTTTAACATAAAATACAAAACAGGAACAAGCGTCCAATGCATGGATACTGAAAGCGCCATCGCCCAGAAACTGTCTCCCGCCCCCCGCAAAGCGCCCGTAAAAATAACTATCGCGGCATCCGCCATTACATATACGGCAGCCACACGCAACATAAAAACAGCTGTTGGAAAGGCTTGCATAAAAATATTCGAAGACTGGGCAGGCTTAAATACATTAACCAAAATTTCAGTAAAACCGACAAACAGAATTATTATAAAAAGTGAATAGGCCAAGCCCAGCTTAAGACCTGACATAACCGAGCGATGAGCTATATCGGGCTTTCCCATGCCCATATAACGACCCACAAGACTTGTAACACTTACTCCAATTCCAAGCAATGGAATAAAAGAGACCATATCCCAATTAAAAACAATCGTGACAGCTGTCGCGGTCGCGAGACTATGTGAATGAAACATCATTATCAGAATACTAAATGCCAAAAGATTTAAGAGAAGCTCTATGCCGGCGGGATAGCCAAAATACAAAAGCTTGCTCATGGCTTTTTTATTAAAATGAAATGATTTCATCACGCCATCCTCTTGACGGTTTTCTTTGGATAAATATTTCCACAACATGACCAAAAGACCCGCAGCACTGCCCATAATGGTTCCATATGCCGCCCCGCGAATACCCAAAGCGGGAAAGCCCAATTTTCCAAATATCAAAATATAATTTACCACGATATTAATTCCCATAGCCACAGCGGAAGATATCATTACAATTTTAGTTTTACCTATGCCGGAGAAAAAGCCCGTAAAGCAAGGCCTCAAAATTCCGAATACAATTCCATACATTAAAATATTGAAATAAACTTTCTGATGCGCCATTTGCTCGGGGCTTATCTTCATAAATTCAAACAATAAAATTCCCAAAGGTCTGGCTAAAATTATAATCGGATACGATATAATGGCGATAATTATCGCTTGAGTGATAACAACGGAACAACGGTTCTTCTTTCCCGCCCCAAAATATTGCGCCGTTAATGCCGTTGAATAAGTGATAATGCCGAAGAAAAAAGTCATCATCATAAAAGCCGTTACACCGCCGCCCATAGCGGCATTCATTTCAGCCGAACTGAGCTTTGATAAAAACAGCCTGTCGGTAAAAGTCATAATGGTATAACAGGCGTGAGAAACCACCATAGGCAAAGCGATAGACAGCCTTTCCCTAATGCCGCCCATAGTAAATTTATCTTTTTTATTTTCTTTAATCATAGCGCTCCACTTTTCGCCGCCTGACCCTACCACCTGCTTATGGCGCTATAAAGCGCCATCATAAAAAAATACGCTTCGCAAGTAGGTGGTAGGGTGATTAGCCATAGGCTCCTACTACGCCAAGGCTACGAAGGACAAGTCTGTTACGGCATTAGCATAGCTTTATTATAAAATATTCCCATACTTTTACTAAAATGAAAAAACAATTTAAACGCGCATTTATAGAAATAACCAATGTATGCAATCTCTCATGCGAATTTTGCGCCTCATCTTCGCGCGCAAAATCTTTCATGCCGCCCAAAACATTTGAAACCATCGCCGCGCAAGTTAAATTCTTTACATCATTAATTTCACTCCATGTTTTGGGAGAACCTTTTATGCATCCGCAATTGCCGGAAATTTTAAGTATTTGCTCTCGGCAAAAACTCAACCTTAATCTTGTTACAAACGGAACATTAATTGATAAATTCGGCCCTGATATTTTCCAAGAAAAATGCATAAAACAAATTTCATTTTCTCTTCACTCATTTAAAGCATTGCCTAATAAGGAACAGCTTGAAAAACTGAACCGTTTAATAAAATTCGCAAAAACAAAACCTTCCGATATTATTATTTCATTTCGCTTACGAGGAAATCCGGAATCTTCTTTTATAAAAGAAACCGCGCATTATATTTTAAACGCCTTTCCCGACACTTGCCCCACGCAATACAAAGACGGCCTGAACTTGCGCGATAAAGTTTATTTGAATTTTGAAGATTTTTTCAAATGGCCCGGACAGGGAGGCCAAAGAGAGAAAAAAGGATGCCTGGGACTTCAGCATCATTTCGCCGTGCTATGCTCGGGAGAAATCGTCCCTTGCTGTCTTGATTATGACGGAAAACTTTCAATCGGCAATGTAAACGCCGCGCCGCTTAAAGATATTATTAACAATCCTTCCGCTTTAATTCTAAAAAACAGCATAGCGGGAAAAACTCCCATTCCCAAATATTGCGCGACATGCGGCTTCATCATGCCGGGCACGCCAAAACAAATTAATCTACGACCATAGTAACTCCGGCTTTTGCCAATGTTTTCGTCATATATTGAATAAAGAAAAATTTAACCGGTCATGGCGTATGAAATTTAGTGAAAACTTTACTTATTTCCGCCGCGGAGGTAGCGAATTGCTTTGCTGATTGTATAAGTTTCCTGTCCGCCGGAGAGTTCCGATAATAACTGGCGAGCCGACGCGGTATCTTCACCGAGAGTAATAATGGGAGGCTCCACATAACCGCCGAAGTGAACTTGCGGAAATCCGGCGGCGGCAAATAAAGCGTTACATAAACACACACGGCCTTTGGTGTTTTGAGCTCTGCCGCCTTTCCGCGCAAAATCTTTTAC
>DAOWGR010000169.1 GCA_030637365.1 Elusimicrobiota bacterium | reverse complement strand
TTTCGCGGTTAAGCGGCTGAAATCTTTGGCCTCAGCATTGTATTGCGCCTCTTTAACTTCAGTCAATTCACAATTCATCTGAACGGGGACGGCCTTGCCACTGTCTATTTTCGCTTCCATTATTTGTTCATTAAATTTAATACCCGCATCCATTCTATCCGCTTCAATACTTGCCGCCGCGGACATGCTCGCGAAACCTATGATTACTGATAATGTTAATAATCCTTTCATAAACAATTCTCCTTTGCTCGCACACTGTTTAACTTATTTTCTCTAATTAAAGGATATAAGAATGCAGACAATTATTTAAGAGTCATAAGACCCAAAAAATAAAGTTTTTTGGCCCACTATTTTGTACTAAGGACCTATGCCAGTTTATAGGTCCTTTTTAAAACGAAGATAATAGTTAATAGGAATTAGGTTGCAGGCAACAAAAAGATAGAAGTAAGAGGCAAGAGGTCAGAAAGGAGAAAATAACGAGTAAGCGACTCCGAGTCTCTACCCTATAAACCCTTTACCCTACGCTCTCTATTTATGGGGAAGGGTTCCCGAAGCGCGGAGATTGGCGCTCATGCGCCGGGAATCTTTTATGAAAATTCTCCAGCTTTTAATCAGTTTGTCTCTTTGAATTTTGCTTATGGAAGGGGAAAAAGTTTTTTCAGAATTATCATGCTTCCATTTATGTGTCGGTAAATTTAAAGCGTCGGCCGTCATTTTGGCGACTCCAAACGCCGTTCCTTCATTTTGCGCGCTTCTTATAATGGTCGCGCCGGTTATATCCGCCTGAAATTGCAGTAAATAATCTATCCGGGAAAGTCCTCCCGTCGCCACAATTGAAGATATTTTTATTCCCTTGTCCTCAATTCGCGCGGCGGCATCCGCGATCATAAAACAAATTCCTTCCACAAATCCCCTGACAATATCGTTTTTGTTTGATTTGGCGCTCAAACCCGTAAATGTGGTAAAAGTCGAATAGTCCCAATATGGAGCTCCTATTCCGCCTATGGCGGGTAAAATAAAAAGCCGGTTTGAGGATTTTCGGCACATTTTGTCTATATCCGAAATATCATTAAATAAATTGAAGCCGGTTCTCAGCCACTCAAGAGCGGTGGCGGCGGCATTGACCGTGGATTCCGTAATATAAAAAGTATCATTTTTCTTTAAACCGTTAACGGCGCCGATGGAATTTAAAAGCCCTTTGACTTTAACTATTTTCCTGCCGGTATTTACCAATAAAAAGGCTCCGGTGCCGTAATTTAAAACCGCCATTTTTTTTTCTATGCCATGGCCGATAAGCGCGGCCTGTTGATCTCCCACCATAACATAAACGGGAATGGAAAACCCTTTTCGCTCTATTATCCCGTAATTGGCCACAGTCGGCATGAGTTCGGGCAATATCTTTTTAGGTATTTTAAAAGCTTTAAGCAAGGGAGAATGCCATTTTTTATTTTTAATATTGAATAATAAAGACCTTTGGGCGTGAGTAAAATCCATTGCCGAAATCCGCCCTTTTGAAAGATGCCAAAGAATATAACCCGCTACCGAAGAAACCGATAAGCGGGATTTTTTAAGAGCCCGGCGCGCACCGCTATGGTTATCAAGACACCACGCGATTTTGGAAGCGGAATAATAAGGAGTTTTGTAAAGTCCGGTAATCGCGTGAATTTTTGTTTGCGGAATTTTAACGCCTTTTAATATTTCAGCTCCCCGTCCATCCTGCCAGCTTAATGCCCGGCAAAGCGGTTTTCCCGTCGCGCTATCGGATAAAATTATCGTTGAACGCTGGGCGGCTATGCCCAAACCGAGTATCTTGGAGGCGGGAGGCAATGAAACAAGAACCTCATCCAAACTTTGAAGCTGGCTTTTCAAAAGCTCACCCGCGTCATAATCGGCATTGGCCGCGCCGGAATACTTGATATTGACCTTTATCTTGGATTTAAAGCGAATATTTCCGTCTTTGTCATAAGCCAAAGTTCTGGAACTTGAACTGCCCTGATCCAAAACCAAAATATATTCATTCATCAATCAATCGTCTCCAATTCGCTTAATTTTAAAATCAAACATTTCTTTTTTATCGCCTTGCGCTTTTATTTTTTTTCTAACGCTTTCAGTTAAAGTTTCATCATCCAAAAGTTCAACTATATTTTTCAAAACGGGAGCCAAAACCCTTTCATAAAGACCTTGCGTTTTTAACATGTTTATCACGGCATCCCTGTCCTTAAAACTCCACTTTTCAATTTTTTTCACATCCAAACCGTAATTTTTGCCCGAGTACGCGGATATTTTTTTCTTTTTCAAAGCTTTAATTATTTCAGCTTTAAGATTATCAAGCTCTTTATCAAAAGAATTTATTTTATCGGATATTTTTCCGTATTCATCCACTAAAGCGGAGATTTTGGAATATTCCCCGTCTTTATCATAATTCACGGATTCTTTCTCGCTTGTAATTATGTTTTTATTATCATTGAAAATGGGACAACTCGCTTTAAAATCACAAAACTTGCATTGCAATTCTCCGGGATTAGGCTCAAATTCCGCCGCTCTTACTCCCTCGGACGCTTTTAATACTCTATCCCAAAGACTTTGAATATCCGCCTTTTGCCCTCTTTCAAATTTTATCTCTCTTAAGCCCGGCACATAATAGTATTCCATATTCTTTACTTTCAGATTTGAAACCCTATCACCATATATTTGATGTATCTTTTCCTTCAATCTCGGGTCGCGCTCACAAATCTTTTGATATAAATAAACTTGATCGGTTGAGCGACTGACATTCTTTCCCGTTTTATAATCTATAATCTCAATCTCGCCATTGCCGAGATAATTTATTTTATCAACGATTATTATTACTTTAAGCCCCTCCACTTCAACGGTGGTGCGGTATTCCAGAAGAAAAGGCACCTTGAAAATCTTATGATGCTTTTCATAATAAGCTTCAATCATATCCACAGCTTTCTGATAATCTTTTGCTTCATGGTCAAGGTTGTTGTAGCCTTTCTGCATCCAATTTTTCGTTTTCCATTCTCTTTTTAATTCTTTAAGAACATCTTTAAGTTCGGGAAAAGGCGGGGCTTTTACCGCGTACATAAATTCCATGGCATTATGAATACTGTTTCCAAGCGCGAAATAAAATTTCGGTTCCTCGGGCAACTTATCAATATATTTTAATTTATACTTCAAAGAACACTCTTCATATAATGAAAGTTTTGAATATGAAAAATACATCGGCTTGACAGTTTTTGAATTTATGGATTTCACCACTTTAATCTTTTTTTCGGATTCTTTTGAAAGCAATCCCGGCAAAAAATCGTCAGTATTTTCATTTTTCATAGCTAATAAGCTCCTCAACTCTATTTTCAAATCCTTGTCCGGCCACCGTTGTCAAAATTTTCCCCACCCACGGAGCATAATAAACATAAACCCAAGACGCGGAATTTTTCTCGCGCTCTTTTACTTTCACGCAATTTAAGAATACTCCGGCTTTAACCTTAACTTCAAGGCCGATATCCGCTATTTCATAACTGATTTTTTTGTTTTCCAATCCCCATTTTTTATTTTTTACAATGGGATATTTTAAAACAATTGTACTAAAATCCTTTTCTTTCCGAATAATTTCACTATCCGAGAAACTGTAAATGTTCAAGATTTTTTGAACAAATTTCCGTCCGGCGTAAAATGATGTTTCAATCATAAAGGCCGCGTTATTGGAAGAAATAAGCCTTACGCTTTGGCGCATATTCTTACCGCCGGTTTGAGAATCGCCATAAACCCATTTATACGACGCGCCCAAAGGATAATAATCCGGACACATAAAAATATTTTTTTTAGCTTGGCTTAAAAAGGGGAAATCGGGATAATCGCGGACAAGTCTCTCATAAAGCGGTTTTGATTTATGGCACAGATAAAAAGTATGCGAATAAATCCGCGCGGCGTTAAAAAGAGCCTGCGGGGCTTTTAAGTCTTTGGGATTTTTTTTGGCAAATACTTCATATGTTCCGGCCGCCTTAGCCGGCATTCCGTGTTTTTCCAGCATCACCGCCTCATTAAAATCAACGCGTCCGCAAGCGGATAATAAACTTAGGATAAACAATATGGATACTTTTCTAATCATAAATAGTTCCGTGCTTATACTTCGTAACTTTTCCGCCAGAGACAAATCCGCCAGTTTGTTTAGCGGAAGCGTAGGAAAGTTGCCTAACAAATAGACAATGACCGCCAAGCTATTATATAATAGTATTTTGGGAAGTTTAAATTGAATTTTGGCGCATAAACGCGCCGTTTTATAATGCCCCCATAGCTTAATGGATAAAGCAACTGCCTTCTAAGCAGTTGATCCAGGTTCGATTCCTAGTGGGGGTATTTTTATTGGCAAGATAAAAAAACATCTAACTCTTACATATGGAGACGGGGTCCTGCCACCAATTCACCTTTCGGTTTCCTTCACTTCACCCATCCCCTGCTAGGTTGCGGAATAGTATCGCGAAGTTCACCTTCCGTTGCAGGACCTAAAGGTTAAAATTGGCGTCACCCCGTATTCTTAATCTTGCCGCATCTGTGATATCCCGCCCATTTACGATAAATCCTAATTACCCTACCCGCCTTTTAGTTAAGGAATTTCTTACTAGCACTTCTACTCACCGCTTTCCGCATTCTGCTCATTTCAAAAGGAGCTAAGCTCCTTTTGCGCGGGCCATTGGGCCTACTAATT
>DAOWGR010000058.1 GCA_030637365.1 Elusimicrobiota bacterium | reverse complement strand
TTTCTTTTAAAAACTTAATAGGTTCGATTTTCGCGTATTGCATTTTGCAGAAGGTTTTTATATCTTCCGCGCTTAAACCTTTAAGGAAGCTTATGCTTTGAATATGGGATTTTAAAAAAATATTTTTAATTGAGTTGGGAAGTCTGTCGGAAGCCAAAAGGGGTATATTGTTTATGATTAATTTATCTTTGTCCAGAGTAAGCGTGAGTGTGTCCGATGTGTTGAAAATTTTCGCAAGCGCGGCTCCAACTTCGTCTATGGCCACAAGAACCTGAGGGTGGTCGGATTTATAGAGATTTATTTGCACTATTGAGCGCGTGAGCGCTTTTAAAAAATCAAACCACAGTATTTTGATATCTTCAGCCATATGTTCCCTTATGTAGCATAAAATTTGTAAACAGCGTAAATACGGAAATACGAGTATATGTTGATACGGGAAAAAGGAATTTCCTTATTCCGTTTGATTTCTTTTTGCTTGCTGTTTGCTCCCCGCCATTGTTGTGCTGCTTCTTGCCTCTGACCTCTTGCTTCTGTCCGTTATTACAGTCTAAAGATTTTTCTATTTTTTATGTCTTTAAGCGCGTTTCTCGCGTCAAATATCAATTTGGAATTCTTGACTATTGATTTATAATCTATATTGGCATGATGCGTCATTATCGCCACGCAATCATGGTTTTTCAGAGTCGTTTCGCTGAGTTTAACGGATTTATACGGTTTGCCGTTAATTCGCGCTTTCGGTATATACGGGTCGTGATAATTCACTAAAGCGCCGGTTTTTTTTAAAAGTATAAAAACATCGCGCGCGGGCGATTCCCTGTAATCTGTAATATCCGATTTATAAGCTATGCCGATTAAAAGTATTTTGCTTGCCGAAATGGCTTTTTTTCGCGCGTTTAAAAGTTCCGCTATTCTATGCGCCGTATATTCGGGCATATGAGAATTAATGGCGCTTGCCAATTCTATAAATCTGGGCTCAAAATTGAGAGTTTTCATTTTCCAACCCAAATAGTGAGGATCAAGCGGAATGCAATGTCCGCCGATTCCCGGTCCCGGATAAAACGGCATAAAACCAAAAGGTTTTGAGGACGCGGCTTGAATAATTTCCCAGATATCAAGATTTAATTTGTTGCACATTAGGGCGAATTCATTTACCATGGCTATATTAACCGCTCTGAAAGTGTTTTCCAGCAGTTTTACTATTTCAGCCGTTTCGGTGTTTGAAACCGAGATAACTTGATTTGCCACAATTTTGTAAATCATGGTAGCGACCAGAGTGCATTTTTCCGTTATGCCGCCCACCACTTTAGGCGTATTTGAAATTGTGTAGGTTTTATTGCCCGGATCCACTCTTTCCGGCGAAAAGGCCAAGAAGAAATCTTTTCCGGCTTTAAGCCCCTTTTTTTCAAGAAGCGGTTTAACGAGTTCTCTGGTGGTGCCGGGATAAGTGGTGCTTTCAAAAATTATAATTTGTCCTTTGCGAAGATGTTTCGCTATTTCTTTTGTCGCCGTTAAAATATAAGAAACATCGGGATCTTTGCTTTTTCTCAAGGGAGTGGGAACGCATACGATAATGCAGTTTTGATTTTTGAGTTCCGAAAAATTTAATGTGGCTTTAAGTTTGCCCGACATCGATAATTTTTTTACATCACTGTTTGGAACATCATCAATATAAGATTTGCCTTTATTTATGCTTTGAATTTTTTGGCCGCTTATTTCAAAGCCTAAAGTTTTAATGCCCGCTTTGGCGAATTCTATCGCGAGTGGAAGGCCGACATATCCCAAGCCTATAATGCCCAGCCGGACTTTTTTATCCGCTATGTTTTTTTTGATTTTCTTAATATTCATACGCTTAATCCTTTTTGTATTCTATCCTTTTATGGGGGCGGATTTCAAAGGGAAAATATGTAAGCGGAGAATAATGCTCAAATTTAAAAGAACGGTTTTTTTAAAAAAAAGCGCTCTTTAAAAAAAAAGCGCTTTTCTTTTAAATCAATTTGTGGCAACCTGCGGGTTGCCGTGGGATTAGCCGAATTTATAAGCGACTCCAAAACCGCCTCTCGGATAGCGCCATTCTATATATTCGCAGACTATTTTGCATGTTCCGCATTCAACGCAGGCGTCATAATTGATGGATAATTTCTCTTCTTTTTCATCGTATTTATAGACATCAACGGGGCAAACAAATGTGCAGGCTTTGTTTTTGCATTTTTTGCAGACATCCTTCTCATTAACTTCCAAATGGCTGCCGTCTTCATCAACATTGTAGCCTATGAGATAAAGTTTATCTTCTATCCTCATCGTATTTTCCTCCACATATCAAACGCGTCTTTTGCCATTCTGATATAGCCGAGTTTCGCGACTCTTTTTTTTATGGCTTTTATTTTGTCAATTTTCGGAATGCCGTTTATATTGTAGATATCATAAGCGGCATCTATGGCAAACTGCGGATATTTTGTAAGCAATTGTCTTTTATCTTCCATCATTTTAGGCAGATGCCGGTACATTTTTAAGTCTTTCATCACAAAGCTGTTTTTCATTTTCTTTTGGTAAGTTGATAATTTTTTTGCCGAGAAATCGCCCGATTTTTTCGCTTCCAAGTAAGTGTCCGCGGCCAGTTTTCCCGATTCAATAGCCAGATTTGAGCCTTCTCTATGCACGGCGTTTACCAGCATGGCCGCGTCTCCGCAAACCATAAAGCCCGACATATAAAGTTTTGGTATCGCGAAATAGCCGCCTTCCGGTATCATATGAGCCATATACTCTTTTGTTTCGCCCCCATGAATAAGAGGTTTGACGGCGGGATGGGCTTTTAATTTTTCCAGCATATCATTGATATTGGCCTTGTGTTCAACAAGGTCTTCAACAATGGCGCCAAGGCCGATGGATACGGAGGTTTTATTGGTATAAATAAAGCCCATGGTTGTCATGCCTTCAAAAAACGGCCCCGTAAGTTCAATGGTGACGCCTTCATGTTTATTCATTACGCCGAATCTGTCATTTACAACCTTTTCCGGCAGACCGATTACTTCTTTAACGGTTAAAGCCACTTTCTCGGGCGTAATGCTTTCTCTCAAGCCCAGAGCTTTTGTCAAAAGTGAATTAATTCCGTCCGCCGCTATTACCACATCGGCATAAAGGTCCCCGTCGGGCCTGTCGGTTTTCACGCCGACAACTTTTCCGTCTTCAACAATGGGTTCCTTTACAACCGTTTCATTGATTATTAAAGCGCCGGCTTCTATCGCTTTTTGAGCGAACCATTTGTCAAATTTGGCTCTAAAGACGCTGTAACAATTATAAGGCTCTTTATTGAATTTCTCGCTTCTAAGGCCTCCGCCAAGAGCCGAATCTTCGCTTAAAAGCCACATTTTCTGCTCTATGATATGTCTTTCAAGAGGAGCGGTTTTTTCAAAGTCCGGTATTAAGTCTTCCATGGCTTTTCTGTAAAATATTCCGCCCATTACATTCTTGGCTCCGGGAAACGCGCCTCTTTCAATGACAATAACCTTAACTCCCGCGCTTGAAAGTTTATAGGCGGCCGCTATTCCCGCCGGGCCCGCTCCGACTATTATTACATCAAAATCTTTCTTTTTCATATTTTCAGTTTTCCTTTAAACAATTTAGTCAATTTGGGAAGGACTTCCAAAGCGTCTCCCACTATCCCATAAGTCGCGATTTCAAAAATAGGGGCGTCCGCGTCAGTGTTTACGGCCACTATTATATCGGAGGATTTCATGCCGGCCAAATGCTGAATGGCGCCCGATATGCCGGCGGCTATATATATTTTCGGATGAACCGTCTGGCCGGTTTGGCCGACCTGTCTTGTATGATGCGCCCAGCCCAATTGAACGGCTTGTCTTGATACCGCCCATGTTCCGCCCAGAGTGCTGGCCAAGTTTTCCAATAATTTGAAATTTTCTTTTTTGCCCATGCCTTTGCCGCCGGCGACAATTATATC
>DAOWGR010000101.1 GCA_030637365.1 Elusimicrobiota bacterium | reverse complement strand
TTTTTTGAACCGGCAAGTTTAAAGTCCATATCGCCGTAATGATCTTCGCCGCCGGTTATGTCCGACAATATCGCGTAATCCGATCCTTTGGTAATAAGTCCCATTGCAATTCCCGCGCATGCCGCTTTCAACGGAACTCCGGCATGAAACATGGATAAAGAACCGCCGCATACCGTAGCCATTGAAGATGAACCGTTGGATTCCATTATTTCGGATACCAGGCGGAGTGTATAGGGAAAATCTTCCTGAGAAGGAAGAAGCGGACGAAGAGCTCTTTTAGCGAGAGCGCCATGTCCTATCTCTCTTCTGCCGGGACCTCTGTCGGGCCGTGTTTCTCCGGTGGAATAACCGGGAAAATTATAATGAAGCATAAAACTCTCTTTGGTTCTCCCTTCCAATTCATCCATAATCTGTTGATCTTGAGGATTTCCGAGGGTTGTTGTGGATAAAGATTGAGTTTGTCCTCTGGTAAAAAGCACTGAGCCGTGAGCTCTGGGCAATATGCCCAGCGTCATGCTTATGTCTCTTATTTCATCGCATTTTCTGCCGTCCACTCTTGTTTTATCTTTAAGAACCAAAGCGCGGGTTTCATCGCTTATGATTTCCTTAGATAAAACTTTTATCAAATATGAGGCATTACCTGTTTCAGGAAATTTTTCCGCCGCTTCTTTTAAAGCCGCGTCCGTTATTTCGCTCAAGCCGTTTTCAAGAGCTTCTTTTGTCGGGCGGGAATTAATAAGTTTCGCCATCTTGGGTTTTACATTTTCCTCAACAAATTTCACTATTTCGGGGCTTGCGGCGGGTTCTATGATTTCTCTTTTTGGTTTGCCGACCATTTCTCTGAGTTTATGTTGAAGAGCGCAAAGTTTATCTATTTCAGGTTTGCTTTTTTCTATAGCGTTTGCAAGGTCTGAATTTGATATTTCTTTTCCGCCTCCTTCAACCATTAATATTCCTTGTTCCGTTCCCGATATTACGAGTTCAAGTTCGCTTTCTTCTCTTTGTTCATAAGTCGGATTAAGGATGAATTCTCCGTTCATTTTCCCCATTCTGACCGCGCCTACCGGGCCATTGAAAGGAATATCCGAAATCATAAGCGCTGTTGAGGCTGAGTTTATGGAAATAACATCAGGGTCGTTTACGCAATCGGCTGAGACGATTAAAGAGACAACTTGAATTTCCGTATTATGCGCCATGGAGAATAAAGGTCTTATGGATCTGTCCGTAAGACGGGATGCCAATATCTCTTTTTCTCTTTGTCTGCCTTCTCTTTTAAAGAAACCGCCGGGAATTTTTCCCGCGGCATAAGTTCTTTCTCTAAAGTCTACGCTTAACGGAACAAAGTCCATTGGTTCCGGTTTTGGTTTTTTCGCTTGTATGCAAGTCGAAAAAACAACGGTATCGCCTATTCTGGCCATAATGGAACCGCTCGCTTGTCTGGCTATATGTCCCGTTTCAAATGAAATTGATGAATCTCCGACCTTTTCTTCAAGGCGGGTTATTTTATTTTTTGTCATTATATTTTTATTTCCTCAGACCTAATGTCTTGATTAATTTTTGGTATTCTGCCCTGTTGTAATTGCTCAGGTAGGATAAAAGCTTCTTTCTTTGAGTAATCAGATGCATGAGGCCTTTTTGGGAGGCGTGATCTTTTTTATTTGCAGAAAAATGCTTGGATAGGTACTCAATTCTTTCCGTTAAAAGGGCTATTTGAACTGATGTTGAGCCCGTATCATTCGGTTTGGTTGAAAATTTTTCAACCGTGGTTTTTATTGATTGTTTTGTTAATGCCATTCTTTTCTCTCTTTTTATTATATTTGTTGTTTCAAATTATAGGATTTATGGCCTTTCCTGTCAATGGAAAGAAATGTGCACATTTCTTTAGTCACAAGAACACATGTCACCAGTCACAGGTTTTCGTTGTTGCCGTTTCTGACTTCTTGCCTCTGACTTCTGATATCTTATTTCTTCAATGCCACCGTCAGTTTTTCCCCGCAATAAGGGAAATAGTGGGTGTCTTCTATTCTTACCTTAAAAGGCCTATGGTCCTCTTTTTGACTGATTATCTGCAAAGTTATATCGCGCTTTGTTATAAGCGCGCGCATTTCTCTTCCGCGATAAGACAAATTAAACTCCAGCCGCGTCCATTTTTTTGGAAGGTTCGGAGCGATAACCATTTCATCGTCTTTAATGGCGATGCCGGCGAAACATTGCAAAACGATATTCAGGGAGCCGCCCATTACGCCGATATGCACGCCTTCGGTGGTTGTTCCTCCCTGCGTATCGTGAAAATCCGATTTCAAAACATCTTTGAACCATTTTTGGGCTATATCGCCTTTGCCCGCCTGATGGGCTATTGAACAATGCACAAGTTTGCTTAATGTGGAGCCGTGAGTGGTCCTTTTTACATAATATTCATAATTTTTCGCCAAAAGCTCTTTATCTATTTTATAGCCGAGCCGCGAGAAAATTTCCCGCGCTTCTTCAATATTGAAGAGATAAAAAATCATAAGCGCGTCCGCTTGTTTGGCGATTTTATAATCGTCGGGAGATTTTCCTTCGGCTTTTAAAATTCTATCCATGCGGTGAATATCTTTATATTTTCGCCTGTACTTTTTATAATCAACTTCCTTGAGTTTGAAATAACCGTCAAACTGGCCTATTATTTCATCTCTGTTAAAAATGATATTCATTTTTTCGGTAATGTCCTGCCAAAGCGGAAAATCAGCCTCTTTTAAGCCGATTTTCTTGAAAATTCTTTTTCTATCGTCTTGAGGCAAAAGGGATATGGATTCTTTTGCCGCCAGAAGTATCCAGACAATCATAAAATTGCTATACGCGTTATCCGTGAGCCCGAAATCTTTTGAATTCGGCAGTTTTTCATGAAATTCATCCGGCCCCATAAGATTATGCGTGTGATAACGGCCGTCTTTTTTATCATATACCGTTAGAGAGGCGACAAATTGCGCTATGGACAATAATACTTCCGCGCTGTGGCTGATGAGAAAATTCAGATCATATGTCTGTTGAAAATGGCGCCATAAATTATAGGCGATAGCGAAGGAAATATGCCTTTGAAGATGACTGTGGTCATCCCCCCATTTTCCCGAGAGAGGATTAAGGTGAAGAACTTGAGTTTCCTCGCTGCCGGCGCCGGCGCTTTGCCATGGGAACATTGCTCCCCGATAGCCGGCTTTTTTCGCGGCCGCTCTCGCCGCTTTAAGGCGATTGTAGCGATATAAAATGGTTGTTTTTGTTATATCCGGAAGATGCGAATCGTAAAACGACATAATAAATATTTCATCCCAAAAAATATGTCCGCGATAAGCCTCGCCCTGCAGGCCTCTTGCCGGTATGGCGACATCCATTTTTGCGGTATGGGGCGAAGCCGTTTGAAGGAGGTGGAAGGTGTGAAGGCGCAGTAATTTTTGAGCGTAGGCGTCTCCTTTAATTTCCATATCCGCTTTTTTCCATAAATTCGCCCACGCTTTTTTGCTGTTTTCAAAACAAATATCAAAACTCGGATTATCCTTAAACGCTTCCTGAGCCAGTTTGGAAGGATGTTCCGTATCGGCGTTTTTTGAAGCGTAGAGAAAAACCATTTTTTCCGCGTGATAAGTTTTTTTCTTTTTTGCTGAAAACGAGATGTCTTTGATAACGGCTTTTTCGTCTTTTATGAACACATTGTTTTGTATCGGGATTTCTTTTTCATCCCGAAATATTTTTGTTCTTGAAATTTCAAAGAGATTTATTTTTGTTGAACTGGTTGAAGCGAAAAGATAAGTTCCCTTTCTGCCAAGCGAGCCCAAATCCCGTATTTTCCAGTGCTGGGATTTAAGGCTTTTGTATCTGTCCACTCCCATATTGCGCGTTCTTCCGTCCAGTATTGTGCGCACTGTGATTTTATCATTGTAATTTAACGGAGTGACGCTGTATTTCATCGCTAAAAGATGCGGATTGTCCATGCTTGCCACGCGCAGAACTTTGACGGCGGTTTTGTTCCCGTCCAGATCTTGAAAAATAAGTTCACGGGTCAATAATCCGGATCTCATATCCAGCTCTTGATTAAAGGATATTATTTCATTTGAGCCGGGAGTAAACCAGTTTCCGTCGCCTATTTTAAAAGTCATAAAAAGGCAATTGGGGCAATTTACCATATCTTCGTTTACTATAATCTTCTCATTAACCGGCGTTTTTAGGCGATTGTATAAACCCGATATATAAATTCCGGGATAATGATGCAGGGAAGCGGTATGTTCGGGAGAGCAGGCTCTTATTCCAAAATAGCCATTGCCCAGGCCACATAAGGTTTCTCTCAGCTTTTCTTTTGCCGGAGCATAGTTTTCATAGGATATTTTCCATTTATCGGCTGATTTTTTCACCCTGCCACCTCCTTTTCACCAGTCAGTTAATTGGTTGCAAGCTCTGCCCACTCCCCTATACCATCTCCCCTGGTTTTTGCCGCTCTGCAATTATCGTTTCAAACAATTTTTTCACTTCATCAGTGGTATTAATAAAAAAATCGGCAAATGAGGCTTTGGGTTCTGAGGAGACCAAAATACCGGCGCCTCTGGTCCGCAAAATTCTGAACGCGTTTTCATCCGTGGTATCGTCGCCGATATAAATCACATTATGAGTTTCCCACGAAATATTCAGGGCTTTCATTATCCACATTAACGCCTTGCCTTTATCCCAGTCTATTTCAGGGAGCAATTCAAAAACTTTTTTCCCTTTCATCAATCGCAAAGAAGTTTCTCCGCTGAGAATGGCGTCCACCTCTTGTCGTATGAAAGGCAGGTCTTTTTTATCGGCCAGGCGGTAATGAACGGCGGCGCTGAATTTCTTTTTTTCTATTATAACGCCTTCAATTGAGGACAGTTTTAAATTTAATCTCTCGGTGATTTTTTCAATCAAAGGCGTGAATTTTTGAACTTGAGGCATGACTAATTCCAAGTCCCGTCCTTTTATGTCAAAGCCGTGATTTCCCGCGTATAAAAGTTCCTTAATTCCGACCAGATTTTCCACATCTTCTCTTGACCTTCCGCTTACGATAGCCACCCGGAATGTTTTATTTAAAGCGCGCAAAGTTTCTTTCATTTCCGGCGAAAGGACGGCCATGGACGGCTTATCCACAATCGGAGTCAGAGTTCCGTCATAATCCAGGAAAAACACGGTCTTTTTTTCTTTTGAAAAAAATGTTTTGGCTTTTTTAAAGAACAGCGGATTAAAAACAAGCTTGTCGGACGGCGATTTTATTTCGCCTTTTTCCGTTAAGATTTTATCGGGAGCTTTATTCCAAAAATCAAACAAGTAGGAAGGCTGTTTTAAAAGAAACTTTTCCATCTCCAGGCCTTCCATATCTTCCAGGTCGCTAACGACGATGTCGGCTCCGGCTTCAAGCAAATCACCGGTATTGTTTTTTCTGGCAATTCCGATAACAAGCCCAAACCCTCCGTTTCTTCCCGCGGCCACCCCCGATGTCGCGTCTTCCACCACTATGGAGCGCGAAGGCTCAATATTCATATTGCTCGCGGCTTTGACGAAAATATCTCCTTCGGGCTTGCCTTTTAAATCGAGCGCGGCTGAAACTTTTCCGTCAACGACGGTTTCAAATAAATCGCTTATATCGGCATAGTTCAATATATCGGAGCAGTTTTTTGATGAAGACGCCACGCCGACTCTCAATCCTTGTTCTTTCAGTTTTTTTACGAGTTTTATGGTGGAGGGATAGACTTCCGTTTTGCCGGCCCGCAAATATTGGACAAATTCCGCGTTTTTTTTATTTCCCAATCCGCAGACGGTTTCTTTATCCGGCGTGTCGCTCACCTCGCCGAAAGGCAAATCTATTTGGCGGCTTTTGAGAAAACTTTTTACCCCTTCATAACGCGGTTTGCCGTCAACGAACGGCAAATAATCGTCTTCATGAGTAAATTCTTTGAATTTTTCCCCGCCGCGCCGTTCCGCTAATTTCAAATAGCTGTCAAACATTGATTTCCACGCCTGAAAATGGAGGCGCGCGGTTTTGGTAATTACCCCGTCAAGGTCAAATACCGCTCCTTCAAATATTTCTTTATTCATAGATGCCACCACCTTGAAATAATCGGAATTCATAAGACAAAAAAATCAGTAGTTTTGTTTTGACGACGAGAAACCGCGAAATATTCCTGTCATTATAGCATACTTGTTCGGAGAAAACAAAAACAAAGCGTTAATAGCGTTGAGCGTTCATTGCGTTAATTGTGTTTGTTTGCGTTGCGTTGTTTTGTTTTTTGCTTTTGACTTTTAAACTTGTTATTATCTTTTATCTGGAAAGCGTATCAATAAGTAGGGAGATTAATTATGAATATACAAGCCAATAGAGTCGCCAAATACCTTAATAAAGAGCCTCGCGATTTCACAAAAAAAGACATAATCAGATTTATTGAAGGCAATGGCATAAGAATTGTTAATTTCAGATATGTCGGCGGCGACGGAAAATTAAAAACTCTTAATTTTTCCATCTCAGATACCAAATATCTAAATAGGGTGTTGTCAGCCGGCGAGCGAGTTGACGGCTCCAGCCTTTTCAAAAATATTGACGCGTCATCAAGCGATTTATATGTAATTCCAAAATACAAAACCGCTTTTGTAAATCCGTTTTCCGAAATTCCCGCTTTGGAATTGCTTTGCTCATTTTATACGCCGCATGGAGAACCTTTTGAAAGTTCTCCCGAAAATATTCTCGGCAAGGCCGAAAGTGTTTTTAGGAAAATAACGGGATATGAATTTCACGCTTTGGGCGAGCTTGAATATTATGTGATAGCTCCCAGAAATCCTCTTTATCCCATGAACGCTCAAAAGGGATACCATGAAGCTTATCCTTTCGCGAAATGGGAAGCCTTAAGATGTGAAGCGATGGACGCCATTAGCCGGGCGGGAGGAAAATTAAAATACGGACATAGTGAAGTCGGATTTATCAGAACGCAGAACGATGAAATGAGCCAGCAGGAAATTGAGTTTTTGCCGGTTAACGTCGTTGACGCCGCCGACCAATTGACAATAGCGAAATGGATGCTTTCGGCGATAGGCTATAAATACGGAGTCACGCTCTCTTACGCTCCCAAAATTTCCGTCGGCCATGCCGGAAGCGGACTTCATTTTCACACTTGTCTTGTTAAAAACGGCAAAAACGCGATGATTGAAAAAGGCGATTTAAGCCGCGGCGCAAAAAAAAGCATAAGCGGTTATATGGCTTTGGCGAAATCTCTTACGGCGTTTGGCAATACGGTTCCAACTTCCTATCTGCGCCTTGTTCCTCATCAAGAAGCGCCGACTAAAATTTGCTGGGGTTTTCGCGACAGATCAGCCCTTGTCAGGGTTCCCCTCAGTTGGATTAACGCCGGCAATATGGTGGGAGACATTAATCCGGGCGTAAATAATATAAATTTTAAAACTGATCACGGCCAGACGGTGGAATTTCGCTCCGCCGACGGCTCGGCGAATATCCACTTGTTTCTCGCGGGGCTTTGCGCGGCCGCAAGGCACGGTTTTGAAATGAAAAACGGCATTGAAACGGCTCAAAAATTTTTCGCGGATAAAAACGCTTTATTGAGTTTAAAAAAAGAAAACCGGAAATTTGGCAATTTGCCTTCATCCTGCCACGAGTCCTCCGATAGTCTGAAGGAAGATAGAGATATATATGAAAAACACGGAGTGTTTTCAGGTTCCGTTATTGATTCAACTATAAAAAAATTGAAAAACTATGACGATAAGAATTTAAGCGAGACGCTTTACGGAAAGGAAGATGAAATTAAAAAATTGGTGGATGAATATTTGTATTGCTAATCGCAAAGACCGCAAATGTTTTAGCGTTGCGATTAGTTTAGTTTTGCGTAATCCGCTGGTTTAAGGAAAACAATGAAACTCAAAAAGATTAAACAGCTTGCGGCCATTTTGGGGCTTGCATTGATAGCGATAGTATTGCTTTCCATATATCGTTATTCTGAAAACATGAAACTTGCCAAAATGTGCGGAGTCAGTCCCATTGTAATTTCAACGGGAACATTCAAGACCGGTCTTAACGACGCTTTATACGGTTTCGGCCTTTCCGAAAAAGAAAAGTTTAAAATATGCAAGGCGTATTCCAAATTTTTTAATTTGAGGCGGCTAAAACCGAACGATGAGTATTCGGTGATAATGTCAACTTCGGGTGTTTTTAAGTATGTGAGCATTCGCCGCAAGCTTAAGGATTATTTGGTTTTTAGAAGAAAAGACGGTTTTGTGGGAAGCGTTAAGCCGGTAAAAGTCACTTCTCTGATTATAAAATCCAGCGGAACAATATCCTCTTCATTATGGAATTCAATGATATTCTCCATTCCGGCGGAGACAATTTTGGATTTCGCGGATGTTTTTTCATGGACGGTTGATTTTTTGACGGAAGTGAGGAAAGGAGACAAATATACCGTTATTTATAAAATCAAAAAAACCGATAAAGGCCGGATAATAGATAAAAAAATACTTGCCGCCGCTTATAAAGGTTCGGTTGTAGGCAAAAAAACGGCGGTTAAATTCAAAAACAGTTATTACAATAAAAAAGGCCAGTCCATGAGAAGCATGTTTTTAAGAGCGCCCTTGCATTACAGAAGAATTTCGTCTTATTTTTCGCATCGCAGATTTCATCCCATTCTCAAATATGTCAGGCCTCATTTGGGCATAGATTACGCCGCGCCTATCGGCACTCCCATTTCTTCCGTCGCGAACGGAAGAGTTACATACAAAGGCTGGAAAGGCGGTTATGGCAGATTTGTTTCAGTTAAACACAGCGCCGGCTATGAAAGCACATACGCGCATCTTCGTAGATACGCTAAAGGCATTAAAGTCGGAAAAAGAGTTAAACAAGGAGATGTTGTGGGCTATGTGGGCTCATCGGGAATGTCTACCGGCCCGCATCTGGATTTTAGAATGAAGCATAAAGGCAAATTTATAAATTTTCTCAGAATAAAATACAGGCCGACAAAAAGACTTGCGAAAAAGTACAAAAAAGAATTTGCCGCTTTATATAAATCGTTTTTTGACAATTAAAATCGGGAAATAAAAGAATTTCTTTTTTCGACCGGCCCATTATGCCGTTTTACAGATTCATTGATTCGTCGAGTGTTTCAATTATTTCGCTGTCGTAAGATTCGTCATAACCCGCCCAAAAATCCATAATCTCATGTTTTTTATCAAGCGCGAATATATAAGGCACGCCCCGGATTTCATAGTTTTGAGATATTTCAGCTCCGTCATAAGCGATGGGAAAATTTAATTTGTGTTCAACAGCGAATTTGTCCGCGGCGCTTTTGGGTCTATCCACGCTGATTCCCAAAACGGCAAGCCCTTTTTCCGCGTAAACGGCATGAATTTTTTTCATAAAGGGAGCGGCTTTTTTGCAGTAATGGCAGTATTCGGCGAAGAAGAATACTGCGACGGGTTTGCCGGCATAATTTGCCAAATCCAGTTTCCCCCCTTGTCTGTTTGGAAGAGAAAAATAGGTTTCTTTTTTTTGATAGTGAGTTTTTGTTATGGTTTTTTCTGGTTTTAAAGAGGCGGTTTGAACTTCTTTTTTCGCATTTTCGGTTTTGCCCGATTCTTTGTCGCTTTTCGCGCAAGCCGCGGCCATACACATGATTGCCGCTAAAAACAAAATGTTTATTCGTTTAAATGGTTTCATTAATTGAGCATCCTTTTAAAAGTAGATTTAAAGCGAAGTTTGCCGCTTGTTTTTGAATTTCTTTTCTATCGCCTTTAAACATTCGCTTATAAGTTTTTGTTTCTTTCGGAGAGGCCAGGCCGAAATATACAAGACCCACCGGTTTTTTAGCGGTCGCGCCGCTCGGCCCTGCTATGCCGGTTGTTGATACGGCGAAATCGGTTTTGCAGATTTTCTTCGCGCGTCTGGCCATTTCAAAAGCGCATTGCGGCGAAACGGCTCCAAAAGATGATAATGTTTCTTTTCTGATTCCAAGCACATTAAGTTTTATTTCATTTGAATAAGCCGTTAAGCCGCCTTTAAAATAAAATGAACTTCCCGCCACTTCGGTTATCATTTTTGATATAAGTCCGCCCGTGCAGGATTCCACGGACGAAAGGCTGAGTTTTTTTTGTTTAAACAGTTCGCCAAGCTTATATTGAATTGTTTTATGGTTCGTTTTAACAGGCGTTTTCAACGGTATAATGGTTTTTGTTTCTTTCATATGGCTGTATAAATATCGCGCAAAATAGTATTATAGCATAAGTGAGAAGTCAGAAATAAGAGAGCGGAGAGCAGGTGAAAAACAGAGAATAGTGTATTTGAGAAGCTCCTTAATTTTCTAATCTCTCGTCTCTGATCTCTAATCTTGGCTGTTGACTAAGGAGAATATTATGCTTAAGGACACAATTAAAAGGCTTGAAGATATAACCCGGAAAATTGAGACGCAGAATCCTCAAAATAAAGATGAACTCATTCGTTTGCTTGAACAGCTTAAAGCCGAGATAGGCACCATAAGCCAAGATAAAATTGACGAAGCCAAAAGCGTTACTCATTTTGCCGAAGCCGCTTTTCATGAAGCCGGCAGAGATAAAAAGGTTTCCGAACTTCAGGATTTATCCATAGACGGTTTGGAATATTCCGTTAAAAGTTTTGAAGTTTCCCATCCCAAGCTTGTTCAAGTGGTAAATGAAATTTGCGTTCTGCTCGCCAGAATAGGCATATAGGAAAATGGAACTCTTACCCCCTTTATAAAAGGGGTAAGAGGGTGATTTTAGAAGAATAAGATACAAGGGGTTTCCATGATGAATTTGACCAAAACGATTATTTTAACGGGAGTTTTTTTTATGGCTTTTAACTCACAAACAATTCGGGCGATTGAGCCTCCGGTAGCTGAAAAAATTCCTCATAAGCTTGAGAATTTGGGCCATGAGAGAACAGATGATTATTATTGGCTTAAAGAGAGAAAAAATCCCAAGGTTATGGATTATCTGAAGGCCGAAAACGCTTACGCGGCATCCGTGATGAGGCATACGGAGGGATTTCAGCAACAACTTTTTACCGAAATAAAGTCAAGAATCAAAAAAGACGATTCATCCGTTCCGGTTAAAGACGGCGAATACTATTATTATAGCCGCTACGCGAAAGGAAAGGAATATCCGATATACGCCAGAAAACACAAAACATTGAAAGCCGCCGAAGAAATAATTCTGGATGTGAATAAACTTGCCAAAGGGCGCGCGTTCTATAATGTCCGTTCTCTCAGAGTTTCTTTTGACCACAATATATTGGCTTTTGCCGTGGATACCAAGGGCAGAAGATTTTACACCATTTATTTCAAAGATTTGACTACGGGTAAAATCCTTGACAAAAACATTCCAAACACGGCGGGAAATCTGGTTTGGGCCAATGACAATAAAACGATTTTTTATGTCAAGCAAAATCCCAAAACATTGCGCTGGGACAAAGTTTTAAAGCATGTATTGGGTGAAAAAAAAGACAAAGAAATTTTCTTTGAAAAGGACGATACTTTTGAAGTCGGCCTCTCAAAATCAAAGACCGACAAATATATATTCATGAGCGTGGCGGCCACTCTTTCAACGGAGTATAGAATTTTAGACGCCTCAAATCCCGACGGAGAATTTAAGCTTTTCTATCGCCGCCGTCCCAATTTGGAATATGATATAGACGATGGCGGCGATGTGTTTTATATCGTCCATAATGATAAAGCGAAAAATTTCAAAATTTCAACTTGTCCGAAAAATAAAACGAAGAAATCCAATTGGAAAGATATTATCGCGCACAGAAAAGAAGTTCTTGTGGAATACATTGATGTTTACAAAAAATATTTGGTTGTCAAAGAGATGAAAAACGGCCTTGGCGCTTTGCGAATAATGAGGAGAGACGGCAAAAAAGAGCATAATATAAAATTCAGTGAATCCGTCTATGTCGTGGATATTGACGATAACCCCGATTATTCCAGCGAACTGCTCAGATTTACTTATGAGTCTCTTACCACTCCCGATTCGGTTTATGACTATAATATGCGGAAAAGAAAAAAGAAATTAAAAAAGCGGCAGGAAGTATTGGGCGGCTTTAAGCCGGAAAATTATATTTCCAAAAGGCTTTGGTTTGAAGCCAGAGACGGCGTAAAGGTTCCCGTTTCCATAGTGCATAAAAAAGGGATTGTTAAGAACAGAAGAAATCCCCTTCACATATATTCGTACGGTTCTTACGGCTACAGCATGGACCCTTATTTCAGCTCCGTCAGATTAAGCCTGCTGGATAGAGGTTTTGTATGCGCCATCGCTCATATAAGAGGCGGTTCTGAAATGGGCAGGCATTGGTATGATGACGGCAAGCTTCTGAAAAAGAAAAACACTTTTTATGATTTCATTGACGCTACGATATTTTTGATAAAAGAAGGATATACCTCGCCCGATCATATTTACGCCGAAGGCGGAAGCGCCGGAGGCTTATTGATGGGCGCGATAAGCAATATTGAGCCGAGACTGTATAGAGGCATCATAGCGGGAGTTCCTTTCGTGGATATTGTAACCACCATGCTTGACACTTCCATTCCCCTCACCACCAATGAATATGACGAATGGGGAGATCCAAACAAAAAGAAATACTATGACTATATGCTTTCTTATTCCCCATACGATAATGTTAAAGTCCAGGAATATCCGAATATGTTTATAACCGCGGGCTTGCATGATTCTCAGGTGCAATATTGGGAGCCCGCCAAATGGGCGGCAAAATTGCGGGATATGAAAAGCAATGATAATATTATTATTCTAAAAACCGATATGGAAGTGGGCCATGGCGGAAAGACCGGAAGATTTGAAAGTTTAAAGCTTGTGGCTTTTGAATACGCCTTCATGCTGGATTTGGAAGGAATAAACGAATAAGATAGGAATTTTACTTGTTTATGTCAGTTGCGTTTACACGCATGACCGGGGTCTCCCAGCGCCGTCGCCCCTTCGTATCTCACCCTCCTGAATGCGCAAGTCGGGTTCCGAACGCTCCTGCTTAGCAAACACAACTGCCATTCCTTGTCTTTCCTTTATAGTAAATATCCCGCCCCCCCATTTATGGTGAATCCGAATTGCCCGATTTATAGACGGAAAACAAATTAAGATTATGAAAAGACCGGAAGATTTGAAAGCTTAAAGCTTGTGGCTTTTGAATACGCTTTCATGCTGGATTTGGAAGGAATACAGAAGTAGCGGTTTTGAAGTTATAATCTCAAATCCCCCTCTTTTTATCAAATAAAACCTTTTCATTTTTTTGTCAAGGGCATAATGGCTATTATAAATAGCCATTAGACCCTGTGAGTCATAGAGCTTTTTACAAATTTTAAAAGGCCTTTCTTCCCTGCCGTTTGGTCCCGGTTTTCCATATACTTTCCATATAGACGCAACTAAATACAATTAAGGAGTTCTATTAAAATGAAACCGCGTATAATAGCCATAGCATCGGCGCTTGCCGTCACTCTATCGGTGGGAAATATTTTTGCTCAAGGCAGTTTGGTTTCCGGAAAAACTCTATTTCCGAAGAATGAACTTTCCGAAGAGATAATTTCATCGCCGCTCAATATAAGCCGCGACTTTTATTCTCTGATGGAAATGACTCCCATCCTTGACCAATACAGCATTGAAAAGCTTAAACTATTCAAAGTTATATTTGTTCCGGGATTTACGACAAGGCCCAATTTGAATGATGAATTCATAATGAGCGATTCAAAAACAACGAAAACAATAAAAACGCTTCAG
>DAOWGR010000163.1 GCA_030637365.1 Elusimicrobiota bacterium | reverse complement strand
CGTTTGAGCGTTTGAACTGATAAACGGCTTATTTTCAATAAACACTCTGACCGACGACGACTCCATATTGGAAATGGGAAGGACATAATACTCGCTTTCTTTTATTCCAAAAGCTCCGGGGTATACCTCAAGAGAATTGTTGTTTTCATTAAACATCAGGCACGCCGCCACATCAGCTTCGACTATTTTCGCCACTATGTTAAGTATGGCCGAACAGCCAAAACTTATATCTTCATTATCGCCGGTTATTTGAGTCACGACTTCATATAAAGCTTTTCTTTCCTTCGCGCGCTGAATAAGCTTGGTGCCGGCCACATCAAGCTCTTTTAAAACGGCGTTTATTTCATTTCTAAGCTGGTTATTCTCTTTCTTTAAAACAATGTTCTTCTCTGAAACTTTATATATGGCGTTAATATGCAAAAGCAATAATTTCAAATAGTGGTTTACCTCTTTTGGGCTTTTATCATCTTCATGCCCGATTATCAACAGCCTTTTATGATTAAAATCCCCCCACATAAAAGGACATATCGTAATCAAATTGATATCAAATGTCTTCAACAAATTTACTATGGAAACATTGTCATATCCCCATGAAATATTAACGCGAGTCAATTCTTTTTCTTGAGACGCTTTATCAAAAATATCCCAAGCGTATCCCGCCATTATTTTGGGCTCATGCTTGAAATTTTTAAAATAATTGATAAGCTTCCATTGTTCATCAACTTTTTCAAAAACAAGCATATTGCTCTCCGGCAATATATTGTGGAGTTTAATCAGATAATAGTTGACTATATCGGTGTAATGATCCAAAGTATCGGGAATATAGATATGCTCCAATAAATCCTTGGAAAATGAGGTGAAAGCGGAAAATGTTTTGTTTGTAAACGCCAATTTGGTTTCAAGAGGAAGAACCAACTTAAACTTAACATACCAATAAACAATGAAAGAAACAACCGCGAGAACGCTTAAATAGGTTATCATTTCATTCATAGAGTTTATATTAAGTCCATCAAAATTTTCACATACGAAGCTGAATTTTTAAGCTGATTCGCGCTTATCCAACTGGACTTAATAAAAAAGCTGGTAAATATTTTTTTAGACAAGTGTTTAAATTGCTGCTCTTGAGCGCCCAGCACGGATGTGTATTGCGGCCCCATCACTATTATGCCATTTGCCTTTTTCTCGCTTGAAAAATCCGCTATTTCAAAAGGCACTCCATAAGATTCATCGGAATTATATTCTTCCATAAAAATTTGATTCCACTCTATGGCAATGCCGAGCTCTTTGGCTTTTTCATAAAGACTGTAAATTATCCACTTGGCGCTTTTTAAACAGCCCTTGGGATAAAATATTCCCCACTTAAACCAATTATCCTTTTCCTGAAGCTTAAATTCTTCAGCCTTATTGATATCATCTTCAAGCAAATCATTTCCTGCGGAAGAAGATTTTTCCATCAGCATTTTTAATAATTTTCCATCTGAAATATCAGTATTCCCGACGGCTATAAGCTTTTCAAGTTTTTTAACCTGTTCAAGAATTTCCACGACATCGCCCAAAGGAACCATATCCTTGATAAAAAGCTTGTCAATATTTTCCGCGCTAAGCTTAATATCCACGCTATCAATCATCTTGGTCACTATGGTTTCGTATTTATCCGTGTTGGGAATTTTCAAATCCACCATCCAGCCTTGCGTAAGCTGAAAACCCAATTGATTTTCAAGCTTGCCAAGAGCTTGCGGCGGAAACAAAGAAGTTACAACTATCTGTTTATCACGGCTTATAAAGTCATTCATCAGCTTTGACAGAAATTTTTTATTTCTCGCTGTTATCATCAGCAAATGAATATCATCTATCACCAATGCTTTTACTTGAGCAAATATTTCTTCCAGTTTATCCGTCAAACCGTCTCTTATAGCCAAATCCAGCCCCCGCGAAAGTTTTATTCCATCAGTCACAAATATATTTTGATGCCCCAAATTAGCGGCAAGACCGTAAGCGATTGAATGAATAAAATGTGTTTTTCCGGTTCCGGGAATTCCGAATATTAAGAGAGGATTATACATCACGCCGGGATTTTCAACCACCGCCATAGCGGCCGCGTGAGCAAATCTGTTATGAGAACCGGCTACAAAATTTTCAAAATTGCACACGGGAATCATCGGCAATTCCATTGACCATTTGGTCTGTAAAAGCTTTTTCCTTCTAATACCGGAATCTTCTTTTTTCTTTTCAGCCTCTTTTCCTTCCAAAGCTTCAACTGAAACAATTTCTTTTTCGTACTTTTTAATTCGTTGCGTATCTTTACTTGATGGAACAGATAATCCCCTCATACTTGAAGACGGAGATGGCAACACCTTGTCTTCCTTGGCCTTATCTTCTTTGGCCTTATCTTCTTTGGCCTTATCTTCCTTGGCCTTGTCTTCCTTGGCCTTGTCTTCCTTGGCCTTGTCTTCCTTGGCCTTGTCTTCTTTGGCCTTGTCTTCTTTGGCCTTGTCTTCTTTGGCCTTGTCTTCTTTGGCCTTGTCTTCTTTGGCCTTATCTTCCTTAGCCTTATCTTCCTTGGCCTTATCTTCCTTGGCCTTATCTTCCTTGGCCTTATCTTCCTTGGCCTTGTCTTCTTTGGATTCGTCTTCCTTGACCCTATCTTCTTTAATGGCGGATTTGTCAGCGCCTGCCGAAGCCTCAACGCGGACAGGCTCCATATCTGATTTAGCGACGGAAGACTTCTCAATATGTTTTATTTTCCACTCGGATGTTTGAATAGAGGCGTCTTGCTTTTCCAATATCGACAATTCACTGGTAACCTGTTTAAGTTTAACCATTATATCTGTGTCCATCTTAGACAAATAGATGGTAAAATTAAAATCACCGGCGCTCTTTTGCGGCCTGGAACAAATGCTGCCAAGCTTCTTAACAATAAAGAAAATATCTTTCATATCGCCTTTAATAAGAAGTTTATGCCTTTCTTTATTCTTAGCGACAGGAACCGGTTTAATATCCCACTTAGCAATCATAAATTATTACCCAATCCACTCCCGAATAATGGCGCCTATGGCGCCACGATTCGGGAGAATTTACTAATCTTTTTTTCACGCTATATAATTCACACTGAAATTTAGGTTTGCTAAATCAAAATCAAATCCGCGACTATATCCACAATAAGCTCATAATTACACTTTTCCTTATTGATATGCTGAAGGTATATTTTATTGGTATTTAAAACATTCTCAATATCATAAATCATTTCATGAGGCATCTCTCCCACGCATATAAGCCCCAAGGCATTATGTTCGGCAACAAGCGTCTGCGCGCTATCGCCTTTTATCTCAGGTTCGCATACTTTTACCACCGGTCTTTTAATAAACATCGGCTTGGTTTCCGATTTAAGACATATTGTATCCATAGTGTTTAATATGTCAGCGCATAAACCCTCATCCCCGATAGTATAAAGAAAAACCAAAGGCTTTATTCTTTCATCCGGAATATCCTGAGGAATCTGCTTTTCAATCAAATCCTCAATATTGCCGTCATATTTTATAACACTGCGAAGCGCGGGATTATCTCCTGGAGCGGCCATTATTGTCGCTTCCCCGGCATCTTCTTGTCCATCTCCTTCATTAACAGCCGCGGGCTGCTCAGCAGTTTCATCATCGGAAAGCCCTTCTTTCTGCTGAGATGACTCATCTGAAAGAATCGAATGCGCGGATTCTAAAACAAGAGTTTTATCGTCATTTCCTTGAGAAGATAATTCAATTGAAGGATTCAATTCTAAACCCTCAGCCTGGACATTTTCTTGAGGCTCGTCTGCCGAAGCTTCGGCGACAACGGGTTCATCGGACATAGTTTGTTCGGCGGGCTGTTCCAATACGGGTTCATCGGCCATAGTTTGTTCGGCGGCGGCTTGCTCCAATACAGGCTCATCAGCCATAGTTTGCTCGGCGGCTTGTTCCAATACAGGCTCATCGGCCATAGTTTGCTCGGCGGACTGTTCCAATACGGGTTCATCGGCCATAGTTTGCTCGGCGGGCTGTTCCAATACGGGTTCATCGGCCATAGTTTGCTCGGCGGCGACTTGTTCTTTCTCCGTTTGAGAAGACGATTCCACCACAGATTCAAATTGAATATCTTCAGCTTTAATATTTTCTTGAGGCATGCCAGCTTCAATAGCGGCGGGCTCGTCCGGCATAGCTTCAGCGACGACTGGCTTGTCCTCCATAGCTTCAGCGACGGAGGGCTCATCAGCCATAGTTTGCTCGGCGGCGACTTGTTCTTGCTCCGTTTTAGGAGAGGATTCATTTAACATTGTTTGAAAATCTTCAGGACCGGCAATAATGGTTTTCTCATCATCCTGCGCATTATTATTTTCATCGGCGGAATTTAAATCAGCTTCAGACCGGACATTGCCATCACTGTCCTGATTATTTTGAATACTCTCGTTTCCGGATTCAAGTTCCTTGTTTTCTTCATTTAAATTCATAACTCCTCCTGATAAATTTGTAAAACTTTCCGATTTAATTTGTTTATCATCAAACTCATTTTCAGCAAGTTTCATAAGAGATTCTATATCAGGAGCCACAAAACCCTGATTCGGCAAAAGCTTCTTTTCTTGCGTGTCTTTGTCTTTATCTAAAGCGGAAACACTGGGAACAGCTTCAAACGGAGGAAAACCCGTGCGCGGCGGATTTTCGGATTCATCCACATCGGATTTAGAGACATTTTCCAACGGTTGAAGAAAATCGCTTCCGGATACCATGAAATCTGAATTGTCTTTTTTATCTCCATAAGCCATACTGTCATTTTCCCCGCTATCGGAAATTATATGCCGCTGAATAAACAATTCATCAGCATTCAAATCTTCTTGCGATCCGGAGGCTTCATCAATAGAATCAGACATAATATCTTCCTCTTTAATATGCTCAAACTTGCTTTTTCTCATTATATCCGGCGTTTTGATATCGGATAAAATAGAGGGCATTCTATTTAAAAGACCGTTTAAATCAGCCAGTATCTTTTCTATAGGTTCTCTTCCATTTTCCATATCTTTCTCATCTTTATAATCCATATCAAATCTCCCCCTCACACCCATATATCGGGAGCAAAGACACAAGCCTCCGCACAATACAATAATAATTATACCCGCGGGTAATATATATAATTATAACTATTATGAATTATATGGTTTGTCTTGTAAAGTGTTTAATTAGTGGTATTTAGTTGGTAAACGCGTTTGTAATGTCAAAGGGGCGCAAGGATTTACTATTTTCCTTTATTTTCGAACACAGTGGCTTTATCTCGGCCGGTAATCAAAGCATTAACGAAACTCCCTATCTCATGCCTGCCTTCAATTCGGATATTCTGAAAATTTGAAGTCAAAGAATGTGAAAATGCTCCTTTATGTTTTAAAACTATGGAACGCTGAATGGAATTCATCAATGATTGTCCGAATTCTGCCCTTATCGCCGCGTCCAATTCGCGCATTACGCGCGATCTGTCTTTAACTATATTGGGATTGAGAGACTCAAGCTTAAATGAAGCTGTTTGCGGCCTTGAAGAATAGCTGAAAACATGCAATCCCGAAAACGCTATTTTTTTAATAAAATCCACGGAACGCTTAAAGTCATCCTCATTTTCAGTCGGATAACCCACTATAATATCGGCGAATATGCCGGCGTCCGGAAACAGTTTTCTTATTTCCGAGATTTTTCCGGCATAAGCTTCAACTGTCTGGCGCCTATTCATCTCTTTAAGAACTTTATTGGAACCTGATTGAAGAGGAATATGAAAATAAGAGCAAAATTTTTCTTTTCCCTTTTTAAGCTCTTTTAAAAGCCGCGGTGAAATTTCTCGCGCCTCAATGGATGAAAACCTGATTCTAAAATCACCGCTTAAGCGAAATATCTTTTCCACAAGAGAAGAGAGATCGCCATCTGTTTGGGCGCATTTATAAGCGCCCAATCTTATTCCGCAAAGAACAATCTCTCTATAACCGTTTTTTATCAGAGTTTTAACCTCAGCCAATACGGCTTGAACGGATTTTGAAATTAATTTCGGACGAGCTTTTGAAACCACGCAATAACGGCATTTAAAATTACAGCCATCCTGAATTTTAATAAAAGCTCTGGTATGCCCGTCAAATTTATTAACGGTGAAAAAATCATTTTTTATCCTCGCGCCCGTAACGAGAAACGGAATGCTTTCTTTTTCTTCATTGGGCACAATATTGACAAAGGGATACAATTCGGATATTTTGGACGGATAAAGAGTGGCCGTGCAGCCGGTAACAAAAATTTTGGCTTTTGAATTTGTCTTTCTGAATTTCTCAATGGATTTAAACACATCCTTATCGGCTTTAGCCGTTACGGAACATGAATTGATTACTATGGTATCGGCAAAAGACGCGTCATCGGTTTTCCGGCACCCTAAAGAAAAAAGTTGTTCCGATAAACTTTGAGTTTCTATCTGATTAACCCTACAGCCTACGGTTTTAAAATATATTTTCATGCGCGATTTACTCATGCCTAACAACCTAATTGTCGCGTTCACTATTATTTAATATGAGCGAACTTGCCGCGATAGCGGCGGTTTCACTTCTTAAAATATGTTTTGAAATTTTTATAAAAATAGCCTTTTTAATTTTGGCAAAAGATATTTCTTCACGCGTAAAACCGCCCTCAGGCCCTATAATGATTTTAGCGCTCTTAATATTTTTAAAATCCGCTTTGCAATCCGCCAAAGAATCTCCCTCGGGCAAAGCAAAAAAAACAATATCTTCATCTTCAAAAACATCCCTAAACATTTTGGGTTCCAACAATTCGGGAATACTCTCTCTCTCGGATTGCTTTGAAGCTGAAATAAGAATTTGTTTAAAGCGTTCTTTTGCGCGGCCCCGTTTATCCGGATAATTTCCCTGGGTCCTGCTTGTAATTATCGGCATAAAAGAACTTACGCCCGTCTCGGTGCAATGCTCCAATATTTCTTCCACCGCTGTTTTTTTCGCGGGGGCAAAACACAATGTAAGTTTGATTTTATAACCGGAAGAAATCAATTCGCTCTTAATTGAACCTGAAACTCTTTGGCGTTCATATGAATTTATAATCGCCGAATATCTTTTACCAAGGCCGTCAAAAATTTTTATCTCGTCTCCGATTCTATGCCTGGCGGCTTTCATTATATGACGAGACTCGTCCGCATCGGCCTCAAATTTATTTTTCTTTATATTGTTTTGATTTATAAAATATTGAGACATGCCGCTAAATATTGCCGCCGATACAATTCCTTATATGATAAAAGAACCGCGAATTTTTTCAAAAATACTACCCGATTTTTTCTTTTTTATAATTTTTTCTTGACCGTTAATACCGATTGAAAGCTCTTTAAAAAGATTTTTTTGTCTGGAATTTAAATGTGTTGGAATCTCTATTTTGACATTCACAAGCATATCGCCTCTTTTTTTACCATTAAGGACAGACATGCCTTTATTTGAAACTCTAAACACTTTGCCATACTGAGTTCCCGACGGAATATTAAGAATCGTCTTTCCGCCTTCTATGGTGGGAATTTCCACATTCGCGCCAAGAACCGCCTGAGGAACGCTTAAGTTTATGTAATAAAGCAAATCGTTTTCCGCTCTTTCAAAGCGGGAATGATGTTTTATATAAACCTGCACATACAAGTCGCCGCTGTCTCCGCCTCTCATTCCGGCATCTCCGGCCCTTGAAACCCTCATCAATGTTTCGTCATTTATACCGGAAGGAATCTTAATATT
>DAOWGR010000144.1 GCA_030637365.1 Elusimicrobiota bacterium | reverse complement strand
GTTTTTTTGTTTTACAGGATTTTAAAAATAAAATGGGACAGCCTCACGTCCCCTAAGATATTTTACTTCGGGGCGCCCCAGTTGAAACTCCAGTTGAACGAATGAAAAGAACATTCCTTAATCAATGAGAAAGTATAACCGAGGTTCCAGGGAGTAAACTTTGCGCCAACCCCAATTGTTCCAACCATTTCACTGGAGTCATCATCCACGAACGATAACGGCATATTTGCTCCGGTTGTAACATTGCGCAGGGATCCGCTCTTTTCCGTACTACTGCCCATCATCATAATAAAGAAACTGTTCATCCTGAACTTCCAGACATCAAAAGCCGGAGCCAGCCCGAACACAGGCGCCATAATAGTATTAGTCTGCTCCAGTGTGCCTTGATAGGTAGCTCCACCGATGCTCGCGGTAATTTCCCGTTCATCATTGGCTTTGTAATAGCCAAAGCCTGCATAAATAGGAAACCTGAATCCCCCCGGGCCGCCAAAGGGATCATAAATTATGCTCGGCATCAGCACATAGGACTGCTGGGTAACATCACCGGAATATGCGCCGAGCAAATCGTTCTGGTTAACCTTTATAAGCGTGGGGGCGTTCCCCGCGCCTTTTTCATACCCCAAAAGCACGCTAAAACCGAAATGCTCACTGAACGCGTGCAGGTATGAAACAGCTCCCGCAGTTCCTTTAACATCATACGCCCTGAAACCTGTCCCCCCTTCATCTTTTGACTTCTTACCCTTAAAAATACCCGGGGCGATCTTTATTTCGTTCAACCCCGGCTTTAATTTGGTAACAGGCGCGGCAGCAGCCAAAATAGGTGAAATCATCGATCGAAAATCTAAAGTATTAGCAAAGCGCACCTCCGCCGCCGCAGAGCAAACACAGCCTAACAAGATCACTGAAAACAAATAGTAAATTTTTTTCATTAAAACCCTCCGACCGATAACCAACATGTTTATTAATTCGATTGTAGTAAATTGCAGAAAACTTTGGTATTAATTTTTTTAAAATGTCATATATGCGTTAAATAGAAATGCCATAGTCAAAATGCTAAAACCTTCTTTAATGAGAACTCAAGAGGAGACACCCCAAACCCACTTTAGCCAATGAGAAAAAGAACAGAGCAGTATATTCCGCCAAAGAATCATCCTATGGAGAAAATTTAATTTAAAACAAAAAAATTCGCACACAACATCAACAACAATATAGTGAACTATGACATTTCTAAAAATTTGCAACACATTGATTCAATCGTTTGCATTTATAAATTTAAAGGGATAAAATTTGAACATATGCTTCATTCTCCCAATAATAAAGGCAATTTTTTTATCCATATAGCCTTGCCGAGCGGGCTTGCGATAATCCTGTTTATCTCCACGATATTTTTTATTATTATCCCTTATTTTGAAAAAACCATGATGGCCGGCAAAAGAGAAACCATCCGCGAACTCAATGATTCGGCATACAGCTTGATTGCCAAATTCCACGCGGACGAAAAAAAGGGCGTTTTAAATCGCCGCCAAGCTCAAAAAAAAGCAATTTCCGCCGTTAAAAACTTGCGCTACGGAGATGAAGGAAAAGATTATTTCTGGATAACGGATCTCCATCCAAATATGATAATGCATCCCTACCGGCCGGATATGGACGGGAAAGACTTATCCGATTTTCAAGATCCCACGGGGAAAAAATTATTTGTGGAATTTGTAAAAACGGTTAAATCATCTCCCTATAAACAAAAATCCGGCTTTGTGAACTATATGTGGCAATGGAAAGACAATCCCGATAAAATAGTTCCCAAACTCTCTCATGTCCGTTTATTTGAGCCGTGGAACTGGATAATAGGCACGGGCATTTATATAGAAGATGTCAGTAAAGAAATAAACAAACTTAAAAACCATCTCACAAAATTATCCTTGGGCATATTGTTCATAATAATTCTCTTGCTTTTCTATATCAACAGGCAAAGCCACAAAATGGAATTATCGCGCCGGAACGCCGAAAACAAAGTAAAAGAATCGGAGGAGAAGCACCGCAAATTAATAGAAGCCTCCACCGAAGGAATAATGATGATTTTAGGCGGCAAGACGGCTTATTCCAATAAAGTTCTCCTTGATATGCTGGGCTATGGCGAGAATGAATTTTCATCTTTAAAACTGCCTGATATTATCTTAGAGGAAGAGAATGATAATGATTTTAAAGCCTTCAATGCCCTGCTTTTAAAAGGCGATATTCCAAAGCCGATTGAAACCAAATTAAAACAAAAAGACGGAAAAACATCGGATGTGTTGCTGACCGCCTCCAAGATTGTTTTTATGAAGAAAAACGGCTTTGTGATTATAATTAAGGATATCAGCCAGCATAAAAAAATTCAGGGAGAACTGACCCGAAGCCGTGAAAAAATACTGGTGGAACTTCAAACCTCTCTCCTTTCTTTAACTCAAAACTTGAAAAACACCGCTCAAAAAATAATCCCCTGCCAGGCGTCAATGCCGATAAATAAAGCCGCCGAAATAATGACGAAATCTGAAAACAGCGCCATCCTTGTTAAAAACGGCAAGGATTTCGCCGGCATAGTGACAGACCATGATTTACGCGAAAGCATTATCTCCAAAGGCGCCAAATCGGATGAACCCGTGTCCAAAATCATGAGCTCCCCTCTGATTTCTCTTTCAAAAGAAGCTCTGTCTTTTGAAGCGGTTTTATTAATGCAGGATAAAAACATAAGCCATCTTCCGCTGAAAAACAGCGAGGGCGAGATTGTAAGCATTATAGACAGCAACCAAATGCTTAAGCTTAAATGGTATTCACCAGACATTATGATACGGGAATTCTATAATGAAACCAGCGTCAAAAAAATAGCGGCAAACCAAAAACGCTTGCCGGGACTTATCAAAACGCTGATAGACAGCGGCGCGGCGCCGGCCAATATTAACCGCGTGATTACCGCCACTTCCGGCGCCATCACGGAATCTTTTATAAAATTGGCAATCAGCCGATTGGGAAAGCCGCCGGCAAAATTCGCCTTTATGACTTTGGGCAGCCAAGCCCGCGGAGAACAAACACTGGTGACGGATCAGGATAACGCGATTGTTTTTGAAGATGTGGATAAAAGCAGGGAGAAAGAAGTTCAAGATTATTTTTTGAAATTGGGAGAAAAAGTATCCGCTTGGCTTAATGAAGCGGATTATCCTTTTTGTTCAGGCGGCATAATGGCAAAAAACCCCGCATGGTGCCGGCCCTTAGCCAAATGGAAAGAATATTTTAAAAAATGGTCTGAATTTAACAATCCTCAGGATCTTATAGATGTAAATATATTTTTTGATTTCCGATGCCATTATGGAGACATTTCCATTACAAAAAATTTGAGAGAATCCGTATTTAAAACAATAGAAGGAAAAAGCATTTTCTTTATAAATCTGGCGCGAAACGCCATAATACACGGACCTTCCGTTGGCATGCTTGGCAATATTGAAGTTGAAACGTCCGGCGAACATCACGATACCTTTGACATTAAAAGAGCGATAAAACTGATAACGAATTTTGCCCGCCTTTACGCCCTGCGCAATAATATTGCCGGTTTATCCACCATTGAAAGACTCGGCGCTCTGCTGGAAAAAAATGTCATAGACAAAGATGAATATGAGACCATCTCGCAATCTTACGACTTTCTTATGCGCTTAAGATTAAAACATCAAACGGAGCAAGCGGCAAAAAACATCCTCCCCGATAATTTTATAAATCCAAAGAATCTTTCGAAAGTTGAAAAACTCCTTCTTAAAAACGCCACCGCCGGAACCGTGGAAATTTCCAATAAATTGAAGTATTTGGTAAAATTCCTGCTAGCCTGAATTTCGTTTCATTAAAACTAATCGGAGGTCTTAAATGCTTCATGAACCCGCAGCTCAAAGCGGCACGGACAATGCCGCTCCTTATAAAGCGCGTCTTGGTGTTTATTTGTTTACCGTATACGCCATTGTCTACGCCATTTTCGTTATCATTAATGTAGCCAAACCCCTTATGATGGAAAACATCATAATCTTCGGATTGAATCTTGCCGTTGTATACGGCTTCAGCCTTATTGTCTTCGCTTTGATATTGGCGTTAATATACAATTCAATGTGCAATGCCAAAGAGAAAGCCCTCAATAAAAAGGAGGACAAATAATGGCTATCGCGATATTTACAATTTTTGTCGCCCTTGTTTTGGGCATGTCATTTTATATGGCCAGACGCACCAAATCAGCTTCCGGTTATTTTGCCGCCGGCGGCGAGATTCACTGGAGCGTTAACGGCATAGCGTTCGCGGGAGATTATTTATCCGCGGCTTCCTTCCTCGGCATCTGCGGAATGATAGCGACTTCCGGCTATGACGGCTTTCTTTATTCCATCGGCTATCTTGCCGGCTGGATTGTGGCATTATTTGTTGTTGCCGAACCCATGAAAAGACTCGGCAAATACACATTTACCGACGCTTTGGACGCCAAGTTTAATTCCAGAGGAATCAAACTTACGGCGGCCATCAGCACTCTTGTGGTATCCATATTTTATCTGATACCTCAGATGGTTGGAGCAGGCGTGCTTGTGGAACCGCTTTTGGGTTTGCCTCATTATGTGGGCGTTATTATGGTGGGCGCGATAGTTATAACCATAGTGGCCACCGCCGGAATGACATCAACCACTTATGTGCAATTTTTAAAGGGCGGCCTGCTTATAATCTTCTCCCTTGTATTGGTTATAGCCGTGCTCATCAGAGGTTTGGAAACAAAACCGGACCAAGCCGGAAAGGTTCCGTTCTATGAATACAAAACCATAACCGCGGTAAAAAAAGCCGATAAAATTATTCCAAGAAACAGAGCTTATAAATTCATAACGCAGCATGATGTGAAAGGCGTAACTTTCGTGAAGCTTGTTTCGGAGAATAAACCGACATGGTGGAAAGTCTCCGATAACGACGGCAAATTATCATTGAATGAAACTCAATCCGTAGTCGTCAAACCGGATATAAAATTGATTAACGGCGCTGAGGAATCTAAAACCAATCAACTCAGACAAGTCGGCAACCTTGTAGCGATAAAAGGAAAAACGGGCGAAGAAGCCAAAACGGGCAAAGTCGGCGCGTTTGAATTTTTATCCATACTCGGAGATAAAGAAACCAAAATCAAACGCTGGAAAAAATTCAGTTTCAAAAACGGCGAAGACAAGGTAACAATTTTTGCTTCCGGCATCACACCCGGAAATAAGATTATGCGCCCAGGCTTAAAGTTCAAAGTGGAAGGAACGCCTTTGGAAAAACTGGACTTCCTGTCTCTAATGTTAGCCTTATTTCTCGGCACCGCCGCTCTTCCGCATATTTTGATCCGTTACTATACCGTGCCGACACCGGCATGCGCCAGAAAATCCACGATAGTCGCCATAGCGGCAATCGGATTCTTCTATATACTAACCATGTATATGGGGCTTGGCGCCATGATTAATAATGTGGTTAATCCGCTTACCAATAATATGTCGGCGCCGCTTTTGGCCCAATCATTCGGCACATTTCTGTTTGCCATTATTTCAGCCATAGCGTTCGCGACCGTTCTTGGAACCGTCAGCGGTCTTATTATAGCTTCATCGGGAGCGG
>DAOWGR010000035.1 GCA_030637365.1 Elusimicrobiota bacterium | reverse complement strand
ATTTGGGTGTGGACACATATAAAAATAGGATAAATTAAGAAAGGGGTAGTGATGTTTTTAAAGCGGGGCTGTTCGGAACCCGACTTGGGCTTTTGGGAGGGCGAGAGACAGAGGGGCGACCGCTCGGAGACCCCGTCCCCGACTAAAAATATCACTGGCACTTACAAAATCTTATGAACTTGTGAATTAAAAAAGTTGTAAGTTTGATTTTTCTTTTTTATTTGTTGCTTGTGACTGGTGACTTTCTCCTTTGGCGGGAACGGCGCCAAAGGAGAAATTTATGGACGAGCTTTCAAAAAAAATACCGGAAATTAAATTTTCCAAAGATGTAAATGAAATTCCATGGGAAAAGGCTGTTGTATGGAGCAGTATGCCCAGACTCGGCCCTCGCGTTTATGAATGGGTTTTGGATGAAGATATAAGATATGTAAGTTGGACAAACGGCATCGTTTCAATTATTCCTCATGATAATTCTTTTCTAAGCAGCAAGTGTCAATGTATAGTGGTTCCTCAAGGATTTGTCTGGGTGGGAAAGAATGTTAAGACGGGGTAAAAAGTCGCAGAGGATGCAAAAAAAAGCGTAAATGGCGCAAAGATTTTATTATGCTTTAGGCAATATTAAGGTGAAGGCGGAACCCTTTTCCAATTGGGATTTTACGAATATTTTTCCATCATGAATATCCGCCACCGTTTTGGCTAATGATAAACCAATTCCCCACCCTTCAATTTGCCCGGTAAAAGAAGCTTCCACCTGATAGAATTTATTGAAAACATTCCCCAGTTCTTCCGGCGGTATTCCCGGTCCGTTATCTCCCACGGATAACATAATGCCGTCATCTTTAATTTGAGATGATAGGATTACAAGTTTTTCTCTGGCGGGATTAAATTTTATCGCGTTTTCCAATATGTTTTTTATCGCTATTTTTAGAAAATTTCTATCCGCCTTTATGATTGTTTTTTCGGGAGTCACCAATTTAAAATTTATGATTTCATCTTTTTCAGGGTTTGTTTTTTGTTTAATGCTTTTAATCAGTTCTTCAAATAATTCGGATGCGTCAAATTCGGTTTTATTTAAAGTTGAATTGTCGGCGTTTTCAATCATTACAAAATTCAAGAGATTTTCTATAAGTTCATTTAATTTAAACCCTTGAGATAAAATGGTTTTTAACGCTTTTTTGGTCAAATCGTTAGTATTGCCGGAATCCGCGTTGTCGTTTAAAATCTGCGCGTAGCCGTTTATGGACGCGAGAGGGGTTTTAAATTTATGGGAGATTAACGAAAGGAAGTTTCTTGCCATGCAAGCTTCCATTTTTTGCGCCGTAATGTCCGATAGTATCCAAAGCAAACCTTCAATTTCGGGATGGTTGCCTTTTTTGTCGGTGACAAGTTTTATCGCCGAACCCTCCATGAAAAATTTTTTAGGTTTCTCTCTTTCAACTTCAAAATGATTTGTCACTTTGTCGGAAGATATGATTTCGTCAAAAGCCGGTTTAACCGAAAAATTGGATAGCGCGTCTTTTATGTTTTTAGACTTGAATTTTTCAAATTCAAGAAAAAGATTAGCCGATTCATTTGAAAGCAATATTTCACCTTCAGGAGAAGTAAGTATGGCGGCTTCTTTTATTTTTTGAAAAACCACTTCCATTTTCTTCTTCTCTTCCTTAACGGATGAGAATAATCTGGAGTTTTCAATGGCAATAGCCGCTTGAGACGCGAATGCCTCGAAATTATTTTTATCGGTTTCGGTAAAATCGCCGTCAAGCTTATTTATGGCTTGAACAACGCCTATGGCTTTGCCCTTTATAATCATGGGGCATGTTAAAAGCGAACGGGTGATGAAGCCGCTTTTCGCGTCCACTTTTTGCGCGTGCCGATTGTCGCTCGCGACATCATTCATTATTATGGAGGTTCTTTCTTTAGCGCAAGAACCCGCCAATCCTTCACCGAGTTTTAAGCGCAGTTTTTGAACTTCTTTGGGAAGCCCAAGCGCCACATCAAAATATAATTCTTGAGTTTTTTCATCCAAAAGATAAAGCGACGCTCTATCCGCTCCCACCACTCTGGACGCGAGTCTCATTATGGTTGAGAGCAGTTCGGATATATCAAGTTTTGAAGACAATAGTCTGGAGACCATTACCAACATTTCAAGACTTTCTTGTGATTGTGTGACCATAAATTAAAAAAATACCTGAAGCAAAAGTTTATAATAATTTCTAGTGTTAATATTATCAAATTTTAGCCAATTATAGGCAAAATCCAATGAAGTTTTTTGGTTTATTTTTGTTCGTATGCCCGTTATGGCGGAATAGGCGTTGGGAGAACTGTCCATAGTTATTCTGCTGAGACCAAAATAAAGGTGGCTATGTTCTTGTGGAGCCAGATTTCGAGCGAATTGAATATTCAGGACATATTTTGGCAAATCGGTTATTAAAGCAAAGGTTCCCAAAAAGGACAATTCAGAATGATCAAGCGCCGGATTTCGAAGTTCCGTTTGTTTTATATCATCAAAACCGTAAAACAACGCGCCCGAAGCAAGAAGAAAAAACTGATTGTAAAAATTTTTTTCCACCTGGACTTCAAAAGAAGCTTCTTTGAAATTCGTTTTTTCAAGCTGGCTGTTTCTAAGTATCGTTGTCTGTTGGCGAGCTCCGGAAGCGGAAAGAATTAAATGAGTGTAATTATCATTTATGGGTAAATCCGATTTACCGCCAAAATGATGCATAAAATAAATTTTTCCGCCATAGGCGCTTGAGCCCGTATCGGAATTTTCCAGATAATAAAAAGGCTTGAATGAAAGGAAATAATCTTGGCCTGAATATAGGATAGGCATTTTTAAAATATAGGTTTTATCATTATAAATTCCGTCATTTTTAAAAAATCCGGCATTTAATCCAAGAACCGCGCTTGAAGAAATGGTTTTAAAAAAAGTCAAGGACTCTTTTTTAAAGCCGCGCGTTCCCCATGTGTAATCATTTTCAACCCACCACGCGGATTTCAGTGGTAATGCGCAGGAGAAAAACAAAAAAAGCGTTAACAGAAATAGTCTCATAGTAAGAATTATATTATAGTTGGCATTGAAATAATACCCCCCACACATAGAAACCCAAAAACTTGTTTTTGGGTTTCTATGTGTGGGGGGTCTTTTGACCTATTAAATAAAGGGGCATAAGGCACTGTGTTGCGATTTTGAAACAAGCTAAACTAATCTTATAGGCAAATTGCTTTTGAATAAAAGGAGAAAATCAAATGAAAGGAATGATATTGACAGTCGTAATGCTGGCGGCGACATTTCTTTTCTTTTCCGTTTCAAGCAGCATGGCGGTGGAAAATTTCAATTTAAATTCAATTACCGCGGATGACTTTAATATTGTCCGTTCTGATGATTTAAATCGAAGCGGACTCTTTAATTGGTTTAAACCAAAGCCGGAATCAAAACCGGAACTGAAGTCCTCGATAACAAAAGAATGGACCATTATGGTTTTTATTAATGGCAAGAATAATTTGGAAATTGCCGGTTTGTTTAATGTCAATCAGATGGAAACTGTCGGTTCCGATGATAATATGAGTATTGTGGTTGAAATCGGCAGAATGAAAGGTCAAGCGGGAGATACTGATATTGACGGTGATTGGACCGGTTCAAGAAGGCTCTATATTACGAAAGATAAGGATAGGGAAAAAGTAACTTCGCCCATTATAATGGAAACTGAAAATGTGGATATGGGCGATTATAAAAGAGCCGCGGATTTTGTTAAATGGTCAAAAGTCCATTATCCCGCAAAAAAATATATGCTTGTGATTTGGAATCATGGCGCGGGATGGTTTGATCCCGTGCTGAAAAAGAAAGTTTCCAATAAGGGCATATCTTATGATGATGAAACCGGAAATTATATAAGAACCGTTGAAATAGGCAAAATTCTTAAGGAAGCCGGCAAGGTTGACATACTCGCTTTTGACGCTTGTTTGATGCAAATGGCCGAAGTGGCTTATGAGGTTAAGGATTACGCGGAGATTATTATCGGAGCGGAAACTACCATTCCGGCGTATGGATATCCTTATCATCGTTTTCTTAAAGCGCTTAAAGAAATGCCCGACGCGAGCGCGGAAGATTTTAGCGTCAGTATAGTTGAATCTTTTGAATGGTTTTATACCCTTATAAAAGAAAGCGCCGTTCTTTCCGCGATAAGGGCGTCAAAACTTGAAGATTTAGCCGAGCATTTAGCGGGTTTCGCGGATTCTGTCCAAAAAGTTAATGATATTAAAGCGATAACAATAGCGCGAAGAGAGGTTTTGCGATATGATGTTGTGGGTGAGGTTTCTGATCCTCAAAAAGTATTGTCCTTTTTTGGAGATATATCCCATTTTGCCGATTTAATATCGGTCTATATGACAAAAAAAGGCGCTGAGGCTGAGAAGCTTAAAAATAAAATCGGCGCGCTTAATCGGTTTATTTCCAATGAGCTTGTTGTTCACAATGTAACGGTAGGCAGAGACAGAATAGGATGGCCATTGTCTGAGTCTAAAGGCATATCCGTTTATTTGCCGCCCGCGGCAAAAATATCGCAGGACAAATTGGAAAATACTTTTGAAAACAAATATCAGGATTTTGCTTTCACGAAAGCCTCAAAGTGGCATGAATTTATTGTTTTTTTAAATAGTGTTGAATCGTATTCAATCTATTATTAACGCGGCAATAATAAAGTCCGTTGCAAAACATAAAGAGGACGGAATTACGGATATTTATTATATGCCGCGGCAGAAAATGGAAATTGGGAAAGAGAGATTTTTATGTGTGGGTTTTTTATCAGGGGTCATTAGGCCTATTATACAAAGGGACTTATGACACTGTTTTGCGATTTCTCAACAAGCTAAGCTATAGTAAGGTCTTATTATTTTGAAACTTAGGAGAATATTACAATGAAAAGAGTGATACTGAAAATTACAATGATAGCGGCGACATTTCTTTTCTTTTCCGGCGCGAACGGCATGGCGCTGGAAAATTTCAATTTAAATTCCATTACCGCGAACGATATCAACTTCTCCGATGATTTAAACCGAAGCGGTCTCTTTAATTGGTTTAAGCCAAAGCCAAACTCGCAATCGGAATCTGTTGCCGCAAAAGAATGGACCGTTATGGTTTTTATTAATGGCAAGAATAATTTGGAAATCGCCGGATTGCTCAATGTCAATCAGATGGAAACTGTCGGTTCCGACAAAAATATAAATATTGTGGTTGAGTTTGGAAGAATGAAAGGCCAAGATGGAGATATTGATCTTGATGGCGATTGGACAGGTTCAAGAAGGCTTTATATTAAAAAAGACAATGATGAGGAAAAGATAACTTCGCCAATTATAATGGAAACTGAAAATGTGGATATGGGCGATTATAAAAGAGCCGCGGATTTTGTTAAATGGTCAAAAGTCCATTATCCCGCGAAAAAATATATGCTTGTGCTTTGGAATCATGGAACCGGCTGGCTTGATGTCGCGCAGGGAAACAGAACTCGCAATAAAGGCATATCTTATGATGATGAAACCGGAAATTATGTAAGGACTATTGAAATCGGTAAAATTCTTAAAGAAGCCGGCAAAGTTGACATACTCGCTTTTGACGCCTGTTTGATGCAGATGGCTGAAGTGGCTTATGAAGTCAAGGATTACGCGGACATTATAGTGGGAGCGGAAGAGACCGTTCCGGGATATGGTTATCCCTATGACATGTTTCTTGGCGCTCTTAAGCGGATGCCTTACGCGAGCGCGGAAGATTTTAGCGGTCTTATAGTGGAATCTTTTGAATCATTTTATACAATTGTCGGAAGAAGCGCCGTTCTTTCCGCGATAAGGGCGTCAAAACTTGAAGAATTTGCCCATCATCTCGCGGGTTTCGCGCAGGCGGTCCAAAAAGTTAATGATATTGAGGCTATAGAGGTGGCGAAGAAAAGGGTTCTGCGGTATGATATTTTAGGCGCGGGTTACGACCCTGATAAAACAATATCTTTTTTTGGCGATATAAGTCATTTTGCCGATTTAATGCTTGTCAATATGACAAAAGAGGGGATTGAGGCCAGGAGTCTTAAAGCCAGAATTAAAATTCTTAAGCGTTTTATTTCCAAACAGCTTGTCATTCATAATGTGACCGTTGGCAATGATTCGGCGGGGACGCCGTTATTAAATTCCAGGGGCATATCCGTTTATTTGCCGCCTGTGGAAACAAGAATATCGCAGGACAAATTGGAAAGTATATTTGAAAACAGATATCAGGATTTTGCTTTCGCGAAAGCCTCTAAATGGCATGATTTTGTCACTTTTCTTTATAATATAAAATCAGGGAAAGAAAAGTGTAAAGACCCCGGACCGGAAGCATCGTGGGATGAGATAATGGAGTATTCCGTTTGCAAAGCCGGCGAAGTGATTAAGATTTAATTAAAAACGAAAATATCCAAAACATAAGTTGCCAAATTGAATTTTTTTGGCAACTTATGTTTTAGGTGTGTTTAGAGAATAAAAAACAGTTTTTATGGGAATGCGATAGTTTGACTCATGTCATAGGCATTCACAGGAGGTTTTTAGCATAATATAATATGGAGTATTGGTATTTTAATGATTTTTTTCCATCCGCTGTGCAATTTTGTTATGTTCATCTAAGTTTTAGCGGAACGGAAAATAAATGCGACTTTGGGGTTGTGTAGTTGCGGGCATAGTTTATTTGCGTGGGGGATATGGTAGATGAAAGCATTAAATATAAAGGCGTTTTTTTCGGCTGTTTGTTTTGTTTTATTGTTCGTTTATCCGCTTCAAACCGCTTCTTTTAAAAGCGATCAAACAAGTGTGGTGTTGGATGTTCATGAAAGAGTGATTTCGAATGGAAAATTTCTCAGACCGCCCATTACATTTGTCATCGGCAGTTCGGTTTCATTAATGGGAGCTGATTTTTTCACTGATGAGGACATTCTCGGAAATGTTAGCATGTGGCAGATTCAAGTTTTTGAAAACAGGGGTGATAAGCGCAAAGTGAGTTTTATACAGGGAAAGGGTTATCCGTCCTCTTTTTCATTTCCGTGGTCGGGTTTTTCGAATGACGGAGATTTGCTTCCGGATGGATTTTATAGCGCCAGATTCATTTGGAGGGATTCTCAAAAAAACTTTTATAAAACTCCTCAAACTTTTTTCAGTTTGAGCGTTCCTGCTTCTCTTAAATGTCTTTCCGGCTTGAAATTGCGAATTAACTATATAGCCAAAGGACTGTTGATAAGCGTAAATGAAATGGCTTTGTTTAAATCCGGCCAATTTATGCTGCGAAAAAAAACAGTGAAGGCTTTAAGGGAAATTATCGTTTTTTTAAAATCTTATCCTGAAAATAAAGTGATTGTGCGCGGGTACACCGATTCAATCGGAACTGTCAAAAGCAATAAGATTTTATCGCGAAAAAGAGCTTTTTCTGTTTATAAATATTTAGTGAAAAACGGTATTAACCCAGATCAGCTTGCTTATGAAGGACAGGGTTCCGATAATCCGATTGCTTCAAACGCGACGAAAGAGGGAAGAGCTAAAAACAGAAGGGTTGATATTGTTATTTTAAGGCCGGTTGTTTAATCGAGTTTTTGAAAAAAATCGTTTCCTATAGAGGGATAAGGGAATTATGGCATTTGGATTGACAGGAGTTAAATAATATGAAAAGAGCAATTATAAGCGTTTTAACCGCGTTGTTTTTTGGCGGTGTTGTTTCAGCGGAAGAGCTGTCCGGAAATTCTTTTCAAAATTTTTCAAAAGAAATAAATTCGGTTAAAATTATTGCCGCGGAGAATATTAAACTCTGGAAAAATATTGAAATAAAGCCGGAAAAAATTATTGTTAAAAGCGATAAGAGTCAATATATAAGCGTTTCTGCTTATGTTAATTTGAGCGGTTCCGGTTTTTTGTCAAGTCAGGGACGCGCAAGTGTTTCCTTTACCGACCGTGTTGTTTTTAGGGATTCGTCCGGACAGATTGCCTCAAGCCGGGTATATATTAACGAGAGAGTTTCTTTTTGGGCCAGAGATAATCATCATGTGTCGCAAAATGTTTATATAAATGAAAATGTTCAGTTATATAAAAACGGCAAATATATCGGCAGCTTATATATCAGAGGGACCATTAGGGTGTCGGGCTGGCCTTCTTCCAATCATATTCGCTTAAGCGGCAGCGGTTATTTGCGCGGCGGTTTTTATCTTGAGGAAACCAAAAAATAATTTTTAAAAACGGGTCGTTAAAATCTTGTTCTTAATTAAGGCGGGTAAAATGAATAAAATCATGCTTTTTACAGTAATATTTTTTCTGTCATTGTGTTCTTTTGCCAATGAGCCGGAAAGCCGCGCTTATAAGAGCGCGGATGAAGGGCTTGAGATTCGGCATACCGGAGCTGACGCGGGAGTAGTTCCGCCAAGGGCGGGAGATTTTTCTTTAGACGCGTTTTTGAAGAGTGATTCTAATATTGCCAATTCAATAAAAAAACAAAATGTCGCGATTGAATTATCCTTTGTGCCGCTTGAACAGCTTGAAGCCGATCGCCAAAGGGCCGGAAATTTAATTGAGATAGAAGATTATAAATTTTTTTCCACGCTTGTATTTGATGATAATTGGGATATTTATTTTGCCATATGGCCCAAAGATTCAAGTATGGATGAAAAAACTGTTTGGAGTGAAACGGAACTTGAAAAAGGCGCGGTTTATGAATATAGGGGCATTAAGTTTAATATTGCTCTTAAAAACAGAATTATAAGCATGCGCTATGTAAAAAAAGGAAAAAGATTTATTTCAAGGATATCTTATAATGATATTTTTGACAGGCTTTATGCCAAATCGAAAAAAATAATTTTTTCCAACATGGTCAAATACGCGATTGTGAGAAATCATGAACCCTTGAAAGATAAAGCCGGAATAATCGCTTTGCGTCTGGATCGTTACGGAAAGTTTTGGTATTCTTTTAATTTGGATGATAAAATTTCAAATCAAATAAAATGGCTTGTGGGCGTTAACGGTGTTTTGTACGGCATTAAAGTTCGCGATAATAATCTTGTTTTCTTTTCAAAAGTCGTTAATATCGACAAAAGAACTCATGGAAAAGAAAAACTCCTGAATTACTGATTTTTCATACATTGATTTGTCGTTTGAATAACTTTCTTTTAGTATAATAATACAAATTCTGACACATGCGGAGCGCGGAGAATTTTATCTCCCTTATTCTCCTTGCCTTAGGCGGATAAGCTGCGCCGATGTCGTTCTGCCGGTTCGGGCTTGCGAAGTTGTTGTTCTTGTGGTTTCGCCATAGGCGGGATAAGCGAGTGGCGGGATAAAAATTTTAGGAGGCTTCGTGGAAAATTTTATTGCCATTATGGAACGAGCCATAAACGGCTACAATTCTTATATCGGCATATATCTGCTAATGGCCATTCTTATTCCCACGGGAATTTATTTTACCATTAGGCTTAAATTTCTGCAGACCAGTCAGTTTGGGCATGCTTTAAAAATTATAAGCGGCAAATACGATAATCCAAATGAAACAGGCGATATAAGCCATTTTAAAGCTCTTACCACCGCGCTTTCCGCCACCGTTGGAACCGGAAATATAGCCGGCGTGGCGCTTGCGATATATTGGGGCGGACCGGGAGCGATATTCTGGATGTGGGTAACCGGTTTTCTGGGAATGATAAACAAATATGTTGAATGCACTCTCGGCTTAAAATACAGAAAAGTGCATCCCGACGGTTCCGTATCGGGCGGGCCGATGTATTATATGGCTGATGGTCTAAAGAGCAAATTGGGTGTTTGGGCCGGCATAATGGCGGGAATATTCGCGATTGGCACCGTCATTTGCTCTCTTGGGACGGGAAATATGGCTCAATCCAATTCCATGGCCGACGCATTAAATACCAGTTATGGAATTTCTCCGGCAATTTCCGGCCTTGTGATTTCTTCTTTGGTGTTTCTTGTTATTGTGGGCGGAATAAAGAGAATAGCCAATGTAACTTCAAAGTTGGTGCCTTTTATGGCGGTTTTTTATGTGGTAAGCGCCATAATGGTTTTGCTTCTTAATTTCGCGAAAATTCCGGCCGCTTTTGTCATGATATTTCAGGACGCTTTTACGGGCACGGCTGCAACAGGCGGATTTATCGGGTCAAGTTTTTTTCTGACAGCGAGGTTTGGAATAACGAGAGGATTATTTTCCAATGAAGCCGGACAGGGCTCGGCGTCCATAGCTCACGCGGCGGCCAAGACAAAATATCCGGCGCGGGAAGGATTGGTGGCCTCGGTAGGTCCGTTTATAGACACGCTTATAATATGCACGCTGACGGCTCTTGTAATAATGGTTACCGGCGCGTGGAGTTTAGGGCTTAAAGGGGTGTCCATGACAACCAGCGCTTTTTCCATCGGTCTTGCTCCCATAGGCTTATCCGCAATCGGCAGTCATGTGGTGGCGATAGGACTTTTGCTTTTCGCTCTTTCAACTTCCATAAGCTGGTCTTATTATGGAGACAGAGCCATGGGTTATCTTTTCGGCAAGAAAGCGGTTAAGCCTTATAGGCTTGTTTATTGCGGATTTTGTTTTTTTGGCGCTATCTGGAATATAGATTTGGTATGGAGTTTTTGTGATATGGTAATGACATTTATGACCGTGCCCAATCTTATCGCCATGCTGCTTTTATCCGGAGTCATAATTAAAGAAACAAAGGATTATCTGGCTCAAAAGAAAAACGATTTTAACTAAATTTTGATAAGGTTTCGCGGGGCCTGTCGGTAAATTTGACAGCAAAAACGGGGTCTCCCCGCACCGTCGCCCCTCCGTATCACTGCAAGATAGCAACTCGAGAACTTGTGTCCGTAGTAAACCTTTGAAAGCACAGTCCACCCAGCCTCCTGCATGTTATAAGTCGGCTTCCGAACGGTTTTGCTTGCCAAACATTACCGCCACCCGCTTTATTTTGTTATTCCATATCTGTGTGTGAGACATCCCGCCCAACCCTAATTAAGATACGGCAGAATTACCCTGGTTTATAAGGAAATGTCCGATGAATTTGAGATATTATAGAATAGTGACTGCAAAGCTAAAAGAAAGACGGGTTTAGTTCTCAAAATAATTTCAAAGATTAAAGGTTCTCCCAAAAATTAATAAACTGTTTTTATAGGATTTTCCTTATGTCGGGTTGGGTAATTCAAGTTATAGTTAGGGTGTGGACATTTATTATTTAAAAGAAGCAAAGATAAGGTTATGGCAGTTATGTTTGCTAAGCATGACCCTTCGGAACCCGACTTGGGCTTTTGGGAGGGCGAGATAGGGAAGGCAGAAAGACATAGTTTTCTGCATCTGATGAACCAAAAGGTTCGTGTTCCAGGCGCCGTACTAAGCGACCCTGGTTATGTGTGTAAATATAACTGACATGACCAATAAGTAAAATTTTCCACTGTTGTGTAAGTATTATTCCAAGATTTCAATTTGGCCTATAGACGGCTGAGGCACCAGAGCTTTGCTGATTGAGCTTACCCCTTCGCCCACATAAAGAGCGGCGACCAAAACCACTCCGGCAAGCAGAATTCCCATTGCCACATTTCCTTTTTGCAATTCTT
>DAOWGR010000006.1 GCA_030637365.1 Elusimicrobiota bacterium | reverse complement strand
TAGTGCCCAATGCTATTATAACACCGCAAAAATATTTGGTTCCGGTGAATTTAACGCTCTCCTCAAAAAACCGGACTTTAGGATCGGCTCCGACCACACATATATTATCCTGAATATTACCTTCATTCTCCGTTCCCGCGGCGGGCCAATAATATCCTTGGGCTATCGCAAGCTGTCTATAGTATGATGTGTCGGGAGTAAGCACATCTGGCACGGACGGCGGTTCATCATAACTCCACCATTCGGTATACGGAGCCGCCTGCGGCCCATAATTGGGAACGGTAGCGATATCGGTATCTCTGTCGGGATAACTGCCTCCTGTCGCATCAATGAAGGTGCGGGCATATTTCCTTGGATACAGTTGATTAAATCCAGCCTTAAGCTTGATAGAGCTTAAAGACATAATAGGTCCCCAATGTATATTGGCATTGCCCCCACCGCCTATAACGGGAGCTTGGAGTGCCGCCTGAATGCCTTCTTTTGAATACACCACCTTCACCGCTCTATATTCTTTACTTGAAAAATCCTTGCCTGTGCCGATTATAATAATTTCGCGAATATTACTCCCGCTGCTTATATTTATTCTGTAGCTCCCGCCTTTAATATCCATATATTCCGTATCATTCGCGTATCCCGCTATACTGCCGCCATTTACTATCGTGTCCCAATTATCCAAATTTTCAAAAATCTTCCAATACGCCCTGTCAACTCCGGATTCGGCAAGATTAAAAGCAAGAGTCGTTTTCCTGTTTTTCATGGACCACTTTCCCTCATTTTGGACGAATTTTTCTATAACAGGCACCATCAGAATAAGGAACATTAATGTGGTTAAAACCATCGTCAATGCCATTTGGCCGCGGCGCGAAGCGCCGGAAACAGGGAATAGTGTATAGGGTTTAGGGTTCAGGGTAAAAGAAAAAAAAACTTTTACCGTTTTTTTTAGTAAATTTTTAATTTTTTCCATAATTTCCTTCCACCATCTGCTCTCTTATTTCTGCTTTCCACTTTCTATTTCTAATTCATTATTCTTACTTTTTCAACCGCCATTTGAAGCGCTTTTGTCCCGCCTTCATAAGTTTTCGTTTCAAAAGTGAGAGAAACTGAAATTATTGAATTATTATCCGTTTTTGGATAAGAAAACGCTATATATCTAAGACTGCCAACAACCATTTTTCCGCCCGCGCCGTTAATGTCCAAATAAAGTTTCCTGCCGTTTTGATAATATGAAACCAGCCTGGTAGAGCCATCGGACATATATCTGGTAAATGTTATTCTTGAATGAGGCGGCATGCCGGCAAGCTCGTCAACAACTATGGAGGAAGCATAAGCTTGCCTAAGCTCTCTGTTTATATTTGAAAGAGACGCGCGGGAATTTTTTTGAATTTCCGCTCTCGCGAAAGCAAGCCTCATAAATTTGAAAGAATTTTCAAAAATTTTGGGGCTGGCAAGAAGAATCACGCCCATTATGGCCACCACAACCATTAATTCCATTAAGGTATAGCCTCTTTTCAGGGGAGAGGGGTTAGGGGAGAGGGAAGAGAACAAACAGCCTCTGATTATTTTTTTAATTTTATTCATATTCTTTAAACTTACCCATCCGACCGCCTCCACCACTCCCGAATAATAAATTTGCCATTCCGTCAAATTTCCGATTCGGGAGAGTTATCACGCCAAGACGGAAAAACTTGTCATTGCTTAATCACTCAATCTTTTTTTCCATTGCTTTACCATGAAAAATCTTTTGTCACGGTTTGCGCCGCGGCCACGGCAAACGCGTTCAGCACTTCATATTCTTTTCTAACGGTATTGGGAGTATCTCCGCTCCATGTGGTATACCACGCGTAAATATTATATGTGTATCCGCCGCGCACCGGCAATCTGTAAGTTCCGTCAAAATTACTGCTGACCGCGTAATAAATAATACTGCCAGAACACAAGCTTGAATTTATCATGGGAGGATTTGCCGCAATGGTGGCTGTGCTCGCATAAATTAAAACGCCCGTATCTATCGCTTCTCCGCCGCTTAAGACATTTCCTTCTATATAACCCATGGCTCCAGAAACGGTAAAGGTTCCGATAAAAATATCCCCCGAAGCCGCCAATACAACCGTATGAGACGACGGATTGGAACTTTCCCCGGCTTCAAGCTGAGGCTCAATTCCATATGTGCCGCTTGAAATACCGTTCATGTAAAAATAGCCGTTCTCATCGCTTATGCCGTCTCCCTGCGCGGCACCGCTTTTAAAAGCCACAATAGGCGTATTGGGCAAAGGATCCACTCCGGATATTGTAATGACCCGGCCTCTGATATTTCCTCCTTCAATAAGAGTAAAATCCACATTTTTCACCATTTGCCCCGTTGTAACGATTACATTCATTGAAGAAACTTCAATATATTGCGAATTGGACAATTGATAATTGGCTGTTACAACCACGGTATCGGGCTCTATTGCCAGAACATATCCGCCGTTCAAATTTGTGGCATTCTGAGCTCCGCCAGCGTAAACCTCAATACCGCCTATCGGAGAGCCGAATATATCGGTAACCGTTCCCGAAATATATCCCAGAGTTGTCGTTGATGTGAGAAAAACATTCATTGAAGCGGCGAAACCATGGGTTGTTCCTCCAAAAGTTCCGCTGCTTATAAAATTCATTCCGCTTGATATATAAACAGTCCAAGAACCGGTGGCGACATCAACCAATGTAAAATTACCGCTTGAGTCCACAACAACGGAATTTGAAATGCCGTCATCGGCATACGCAATCGCTCCCCCTACCGAAGCTCCCGATATCGCATTTTCCACATCGGAAGAATTTCTCGGCGGATAAATAAAAGGTTTTTTAACTACAAAATCAGTATTGTTATTATTGGAATCATAGGCTCTGCCAAAACCCGGATTAATTCCGCCGGAACTGGTTCTGCGAACAAATTGCTCATCGATATCAAATCCTCCAGCTCCTTGATCTATGGCATCTCCTTCCATAATTTCAGGCGTATTTATACCTGAATTTTTATTCCATCCAACAATGTCTATCCAACTGTCATTCGCCCACGCGATACCTACGGCATCCGCATCGCAACTTCCCCCCACTTTTATAAAATCATGGGGAAGTGGATATGCGCTACTATAAACCGCATCCGCCACGCGCGTCACTCCCGCGGCCACAACCGTTCCCGTATTGGCTATAAGAAAATATCCATGCGGCTGCACCCCCGTATCTATAACGGCATAACCTTCCAGCATGATAGTGGTCGACGAAACATCACTATGCCATTGCATCTTAAGATTTATATCCATTGTGTTCCAGCCGTTCACAATCCGTATAAAATATGTGGTGGGATTATAGAGTTCAATATATTCCTGATCAAAATTAGCGTTAGACGCGTCCACAGTGCTTCCCACAACTTGGCTTATAACCAGATGATCGTTTTTATAAACCGAGCCGCTAATGGTTCCCGTGGACATTTTGGTAAGTGTAAAGTTTTTTGTCAATACCTGACTCGCTTCAATAGATATACAATCGGAAAGAGCGGTAAAATAACCCTGCTTTGAAGCTCTCAAGGTATAACTTCCCGGCTCAATGGCGAAACTGTAATCGCCGACAGCGCCGCTAAGGTCCGCGCGCGCCGGATTTTCAAGAGCTTTGATCTTCACGCCTTCTATCATGGCGGATGTAACGCTATCGTCCACGACCCCTTTAAAAGCGGCGCTCAAATAACTGCGATCGGGATTTTGTCTGATATTCGCCAATTCTATTTTTTTCCACTCATCTCCCTCTTTCCATAAAACATAAACAGATATCTCTTTCAATCCGGTATCCGGATGGTCCCAAGCAAGAGGCGTAAGATTGCCGCTCGCGTTTTCCGCCACTTTCCTTATATAAATACGCCGCTCAAAGTTTATTCCGCCAACACTTATATTCTCCACCCCGTTGGGATGGGTGTCATATGTAATGGGCGGGGTAAAAGTGGTATCGGTATGTGTCGCCGTGGTTACTATAATATGATAATAAGACCGGTCTTTTAGAAGCTCTATTTTTTCCTGCGCCAAATTATTGGCAAGAGTTCTTCCTTTTGTAACCTGAAGGCCTTTATTAAGGTAAGTAAACGAACCAATCATTCCCAATACTCCTATGGAAAGAATTGACATAGCGACCATAACTTCCACAAGCGTTATACCTTTTTTAACAGATAAGTTGAGAGTTGAGAGTTGAGAGTTGAGAGAAGACAAAAACCCCATACTTGTTTTTTTAAATCTATCGTTCATATTTTTTACCTGTGACTTGTAACATGTGACCGGTGGCTTAAAAAGGCGCATTGCGCCTTTTTATTACGGATAATATCCCATGCCTTCGCCATATTCTTCAGCCGAAACATCCTCAAGAAGCGCGGGCTTGGGAACACTGACTTTCGTCCGTTTCGCCGGCCTTACCCTTCCGGTTTTTACGGGTTTTTTCGCTTTTCTGCGTTTCACCCTTTTTTTCTTTTTGGGGGATATTTTTTTGGGAGCCATTTTCTTTTCCATCATCTTGTCAAAAATCTCCCTTTGCTCTTCGTCAAGATAATCTCTTATCACATTGGAAATGCCCATATTTATCTTGAGCATTTTATGCCTTAAATCATTCATTTCAAAACGCCATTTTCTCTCTTTTTCCTCGGCAATCTGATAAGTGTCAAAAGTTTTATCAAATTCGCGCGTTTCCTTTTTTAAAGCGCTTATTATCCTTTCTTGCTGTTTGACGCTAAGTCTGAGTTTTGTTGAAACGGAAAGCAATATCTTGTCGGATTCGGGACGGCTGATTTTAAATTTTCTGCCCGCCATGGGATCTTTTATCGCTTCTCCATTTATCGCGCTCACGGGCAATAATATAATTCCCAGCAATAAAATTATTTTTTTCACAAAGCCTCCTGTTTTTTTACCCCGCCACACGATATAACCTTGGAACAAATTTAAGGGGAATCCATCCGTTTCCCTTGTTACCTAATTGCCTTATCTCCCAAAAACCTGTCTTTAACAATATCGCTTATGCCGACATTACTCTGATGCTCCGTTATCCCCCATTCTCCCCTGCTTCTAAATACTCCCGCCACAAAAACGGGAATTCTAAAAACACCCAGAACCGGCTGAAGAAAATAAGCCACAAGCATGCTAAATTCGGCTTTTTCGCTCATAAGCACCGCAAGCGGATACAAAATAAGGGGAATAAAAGCGAGAATCTTAATCGCGAATTCAGTTCCCGGCAAAATATGATAAAGCCAAATAATGAGATTGAAAGAATCCCTTGTATAGTAAATCAAAAAAGCCATTAACATGGCAAATGAAAATCTATATACATTTGAGCAATATAACGCCCCCTCAAAAGCTTTAATATCACGCTTAAACAACGCTGCCAAAAAAAGCCCTCTCAAGTGTTTTCTCGCGGTATCCAAAGATCCTCTTGTCCAACGCGCGGTTCTTTTAATATATTGACCGATATTAATCGGTTCCTCGTCGTAAACAATGGCGGCCTCGGCCCATGTTATTCTTATGGAATTGGAAATGAGCCTCATTTGCATTTCAATATCTTCCGTAAGACACATCTCATCCCAAGAAAATTGTCTTGCCGTATCGGATGAAAAACACATTCCTTTTCCATGCAGTGTTCCTGAAAAACCCAAAGCGTATTTTGGACTTTGAAAAAAAACATTTGAAAGCAGATGCCCAACGGCAAGTATCTTGGGAAGCCAACCGTCTTTTTTATTTTTAGCAAGCTGCCTGCCTTGAATAACTTTTTCTCCGTTGTTCAAATGCTTGTTCATTTCTTCAAGAAAATCGGGATGAGCGAGAGAATCGGCGTCAAAATAACATATCGCGTCATATTTATTCAAAACAAGCGCTTTCTCCGTCGCCCATTTCATCGCTCTTCCCTTGCTCTGAAAACCTCCGCCGGCCAAATGTTCCATGATTTCAACATCCATTGAGCGAGCTATTTGAACGGTGTTATCCGAGCAGTGATCCGCCACCACATAAACAGAGAAACAATCTTTCGGATAATCCATCTTCTTTAAGCTGTCTATTGAAAAACGAATTACCTTTTCTTCGTTACAAGCAATTATAAGAACGGCGAATTTATTATTTTTGGGCGATTTCATCGGCCGCTTTTTTACAATAACGGCGGCAAGGCACAAAAAAAGATAAAACATTCCGGAACAAAACAAAAACAGCTGAATAATATTCGCCGCGAAAACGGCAATGTATTTTAATAAGACTCCGATCATATCAAAAAATTTTAGCATAAAACACATTGCGCGTTGTGAATTGAGCGTTACGCGCTCATAACGCGCGAAAGCAAAAAGTCAGACCGACTCCTTAATTGCCGGCGCGCAGAAAAGCGGCGGGGTTGACAAACGGTATTTCTCACTGTTAGACTATATCTCAAATGGAAAACGAAAATAAAAAAAACGGTTGGAAAATGTTTTTTTATCTGACTCCTCTTTACATGCTCTTGGCCTATCCTCTCTATCATTGGCATAAAGAAATCAATTCAAGCGATATTGACCTGTCAAAAAACGATTATAGCGCGTTTTCCTCGGATAAAGGAGAAATAAAACAAACTTCATTTTCAAAATCTCATATCCCGCAATTTCAAGATAGCGGCTATGCGGTAAACTACAAATTGGAAAGCAAGGGCGACTACGAAAAAAATTCGCGGCTTTCCCGCAAAAAATACCGGACCAACAATAATCAGAAACGCCAATCAAACATTAAAGCCAACCTTAGCGTCAAAGATAAAGAGCATCAATATATCGGCCGCAAAAAAGGCTACTTGACTTCGGCGGTTGGCGCGGCCCTAAAAAATCCAAAGGTGGTAAAAACTCTGTTTAACAATTCTCTGGTGATAAAAGGTTTTATGGGAAGAGATAGGGTAAAAAAGGTGTTAAAAGATTCTGACGCGCTGACTGACTATATAATGAATACCGATGCGGCCGATAACTTCTTGAACAACAGCATAGTGAAAAAAGCTCTTAATAATCCCTCTATTGTCGAAGCCGTAATTTCAAGCAAACTGGCAAGCAAAATTCTTTCCTCTCCGGCGGTAAAAGGCTTGCTTAAAGATTCCGAAAAAACAAATAAACTTTTATCTTCCAATCCCGAATTCATGATTCTTCTCGCAAATCCCCTTATCATGAACGCTTTAATGCAAAATCCCGAAACCGCAAGCGCGCTGTCAAACATTAATTTGCGATAACAATCCTCCCGTTCACCATATCGTCATTACCTGATTTTCAACAAATTGCTTGGCCGGAAAAGCTCCTCTCATACGCGTCTCCCGTTAACTTTTATTTGAAAAAAGTTTAAAAGCGTCATGCGCATGTATGTTATGGAAACAAATTTATTATAATCATATAAGCGATAATTTTTCAACGGCGCTTTTATGACAAACGATACTTCGGCAATTCATTTTATAAACCAACTGATTGAAAACGATTCTCAAAAAGCTCTTAAAGTTTTGGAATCTCTTTCCGAGGAAGACGCCGCCGATATCATTAAATCTCTTTCTCTTTCCGACTCCGTTAAATGCCTTGAAGACATTCAGCCGCGCTACGGAGCCGCCATCATGGAAGAATTGGATTCCGCTTATGCCGCTTCCATCTTTCACAAACTTACTCCCCAACAAACCTCAAGCATGTTTAGATTTTTTTCAAGTGACAGCAAAAAAAAATTTCTAAGTTTCCTTGATAAAGACTTATCGGTAAAAATAGGCGAGATTTTAAATTATCCCAGTGAGAGCGCCGGCAGAGTCATGCAGCCGAATTTCCTTTCTTTCAGAAGCGATATACGCGTTAGGGAAGTTATACACAAATTGCGAAGCCTTGCCAAAAGCCATGTCCCCACAACATATTGCTATGTTGTGGACCATGAAAATAAACTCATCGGAATTTTAAATATGCGCGATTTAATCATATCCGATTTAAACCAATTTATTGAAGACATAATGAAAAAAGATGTAATTAAAGTATCCCCTTTTACCGACAGAGAAAAATTGATAGCCATATTCGGTGAAAAGCACTATCTGGGCGTCCCCGTTGTTGATGAGGACGATAGGCTTATCGGAGTGGTCAATACAAAAGACTTGATAGAATCCACCGAAGAAGAAGCGTCTGAAGATATACAAATTTTGTTCGGCGCGAGCCCCGAAGAAAGAGTTTATTCTCCTTTAAGTTTTAAAATAAGAAAACGCTTGCCATGGTTGTATATAAATCTTTTAACCGCTTTTTTAGCTGGCGGGGTCATCGCCATATTTGAGGGCATGATAAGTAAAATCGCCGTACTCGCAGTATTTCTGCCCATAATAGCCGGACAAGGAGGAAACGCCGGCACTCAATCTTTATCCGTGATTTTAAGAGCTTTGGCGATGAGAGAAATTAAACCTTCCGCCGCGTACAAAGCCGTTCTTGTTGAAACTTCCGCCAATCTGATAAACGGCATTGGAATAGGACTTGTTACCGCGGGCGTAGCCTGGGCTTGGAAGGGAAATCCCTATTTGGGCCTCATTGTGGGCATTGCCATGTTCTTAAATATGACGGCGGCGGGACTTGCGGGCGCTTTTATACCTTTAATGATGAAAAAAATGGGCTTTGATCCCGCTCACTCTTCAGGCATCTTCCTAACCACCATAACCGACATAGTGGGCTTCTTTTCATTTTTGGGACTTGCCTGGATTTTCTTTGACAAACTCATTTAAGGCGCAACCGCGCAAAATAAAAAATACTGTGATATGATGATAAGGAAATAATGAATTTCCCAACCCTGTGACAATGTCATATTTAACGCCATGCGCGTATCAAGCAACTAATTTACTTATTTCCTTGTTCCCGTATTTTCGCATCAACGCTGTTTCTTGCATCTTACTTCTGACCTCTTGCCTCTATTTTTTTTACTTGCTGACTTTTATCAATTATTTTAGTAGAATTCCAGATAGAGTATTTTGTTACAGAAACATCTACTTTTGAACCGGAGGTTTTACATGAAAAAAATAGGAATATTATCAGCTATTTGTTTTTTGTTGGCGAGTTTTACCGCGATTTCAAACGCCTCTCAAAAAATAGTAACTTTTAATTACACTGTCACAACAAAACAGGACGGACAAAAACAACTCCAAGACATAAACGGAAAAATTGTAAGAGAACTTAAAATAATAAACGCCATTGTGGCGATATTTCCCGATAATGTGAAAGACTCAACGATATACACGCTTAAAGGCGTTACCAATGTGGAAGAAGATTCTTATCAAAAGTGGATAGAATCCGACAATGAATCTTTCGCCGATACGACCATTCCCTCCGTAAAAGAAATCATTGGCAAAATAAAAGCCGCCAATGATGAAACACCCTTATTAATTCCCAATCATTCTTCTTCGGACAAAGGCGAAATGCCATGGGGCATAGTAAAAGTTGACGCCCAAGGAGCGTGGAACACGACTCAGGGAGAAACGGTAAAAGTGGCCGTTCTGGATACCGGAGTGGATTCTTCTCATCCGGATCTCGCTCCCAATTATGCAGGAGGATTTAACGCGATTAACCCAGGAACCCCACCCTTGGATGATCATGGGCACGGCACGCATGTATCGGGAACCATCGCGGCTGTAAAAGACAATAACGGTGTTGTCGGAGTCGCTCCCAAAGCCGCGCTTTACGGCGTTAAGGTTTTAGACGGAGACGGCGGCGGCAGTTATTCAACAATAATAGCCGGTATTGAATGGGCCGTTGACAATGAGATGAATGTGATAAATATGAGTCTTGGCGGACGCTCTTCAATAGACTCTTTTCACAAAGCGGTAAAAATAGCTTATGAAGAAGGCGTAACCATAGTATGCGCCGCCGGCAATGATAGAGGAGCGGTTAATTATCCGGCGAAATACGCCGAAACACTGGCAATTTCCGCGAGTGATTCTTCAGACAGAATGGCTTCTTTTTCAAGCAGAGGCCCTGAAATTGATTTTATAGCGCCCGGGGTGAGTGTTTATTCAACCTATAAAGGCGGAGGATATAGAACCATGTCGGGGACTTCAATGGCATGCCCGCATGTAGCGGGCCTTGCGGCTCTTGCGGCAAGCTTGGGACATAATTCTCCCGAGGAAGTTAAAATCGCGCTTACAAAAGCGGCGATTGATCTCGGCTTAGCTGAAACATTACAAGGCGTCGGCCTTATAAAAGCGGGAAAACTTAAATAAAGAATAACCGTTAATACAATTAACCCCCACACATGGTTTATGTTCTATGTGTGGGGGTTTTTATTGTTTCATTCTCTTCCCGGCAAAGCGCTTAACCACCGGTTGTTTTTGGCGGAAGCTTTGCGGCTACATTTTACTATTGCTGTTCTACCTGTTGCCTAACTGCCTTTGCGGCCTTGTTGCCTACAGCGCTATCGCGCTGTTTTACCAAGTATATCCTTCACCCACAAGCCTATTAACTCTGCTTTTAACAATCTCCGCTTTATGAATTTTTCTGTTTTTTAATTTGACGCGAAGCTCTTTTAAGTTTTTTTCCATATTTTTGATTCTGGCTTCCTGACCCTTGGCCTTTAAATCAAAAAGTCTGGATATTTTGGTTTTTAGACTGTTTTTAATGCTTTTCTTTTCACCGCTTGAAGCTTTTTTATATTTAAAGCTAAGCTCTCTCGTTTCATATTCAAGCTTAATGGATTCAACAGCGTCTTTCTGTGAACCTCCGGCCGAACGCTTGAATAAATACCGCGAAGAAGTTCTCAGAATAAGCTTGTATTTCCTCGGAGCGGAAGTTTTCAATTTATTAAGCGTTTCAGCGAATGCGGGGGCATATTTCTTTATTATCTTAACAGTTTCCACCTCAACATCTCTGTTAATATCTCTGCCTTGGAACTTCTTATTTTTATGACGCATTTTTTTGTGAGGAAACTTAGCATTGCCGCCGCGAGGTATTTTAAGACCGCCGAAGCCTTCTCCGGGAGGCATTCCCCAGTCGCCACCCTCCAAACCGCCGGCGATTCCCTCCCTGTCCGTCCCAATATCCCCATCTCCCATAGGTTGCGCGTTAAGATACGCTCCCGCCGATGAAAACATCAAAATAAGACCTATTACATATACCATATTCCTTTTCATAATATCCTCCTGTTTTTATTTATTGATTCTATTTCATCATCAATATTTTCATACTCAAAATCTTCAACGGACTCGCCGTATTCACCCAAAGAAAAATCATATTCCTCATACATGCTATACTCCAAACCGTCAAGATCGGAATCTATATTTGAAATCCACTTAAGCCTGTCTTTATCCGCTCCGAAAGGGAAAAACACTGCAAACATCAAGCAGGCAAAAACCAAAGTTGAAGCCGAAACCTTCCAATGTGAAAAAATATTTTCAAAAATATTTCCGACATTAAATTTCCAAATTTCTCTTTTACGCGCCTCGCGAATCAGCCCCTCAATTAAATGAGCGGGAGCATTGCCTTTAAAGGAGTCAAGATGACCGGAAACATCTCTTAAAACTTCCAAATTCTTTTTGCATTCGGCGCAAGATTCCAAATGCTCTTTTATTTCTTTACATTGAGCATTATCCATTTCACCATAAAAATAAAGCAAAATTTTTTCCGAATATTTACAGGTCATACCGCCTCCCCTATATGCCCCATTTCCACTTTCAGCCTGCCTAAAGCCCTGGACATTCTCGCTAAAGCCGTGCCGATGGGAACCTTAAGTATTTCCGCTATTTCCTTAAAAGAAAGCCCCCAATAATGCCTCATGATAAACACTTCTCTTTGTTCATTTGAAAGAATTTCAAAAGCTGTCTCTATTTTTTTATTTATTTCATTTTTTATTAAAATATTTTCAGGCAACGGCTCTTTTGAATCCATTGTTTCGGAAATGGGCGCCGAGTCTTCTCCATTACTCCGGTCCAATGATTCAAAACACCGATTTTTGTTTTTCCTGAATCCATCCATAACCGCATTATGAGCGACCGTATAAATCCAATTGGCAAATTTTTTTTCTTCATTATAAGATTGTATATTCTTTATAAATTTAAGAAATATCTCCTGAAATAAATCATTGGCATAATCCGCGTTTCTAACCATTTTCAAAAGATACGCGTAAATAGGTTTTTCATATTTCTTCATAATAATTTCCAATGCTTGCGTGTCGCCTTTTTTATAAGCTTTTATAAGCTCCGCGTCCGTCACCCCCACACTTATGGCGTTAAATTTATTTGATTTCCTAAGTGTGCGGGTCATTTTAGCTCCTATCTTAACTAACGTTTAATATGCCGATTTTATTGCATTCACATTGCGACATATATATCGCTTGGCAATTAAATAGTATATTATAAAAACCGGCTGATTCTTAAAATCCTTTTGTCATTTATAAATAATTTTATAGGATATATACCGAATCTTGGATATTCCACTATGACACGACTTAAAAAAATATTTTTATTGTCACTTATTCTAAGCGCTTTTGTTTTTTCAGCGCAATTAAATCCGGCTCCAACCAATAGAGCATACTCATTTTATTTGAAAGGCCATTTAACCAAATCCGCAAATGAATATCTTTTTACCGCGCGCTTAAACCCTAAAAGCGCCATGCCGCTTCTAAATGCCGGCATAATTTTCAAACAACTGGGAAAATATGAAAACTCCATTAAAGTTTTCCGGCAAGCCTTAAACATAAGCCCCGATAACAGCGATATTTTATGCGAGCTTGGCTGGCTGAAATTTCATCTCGCCAAATATCAAAGCGCCGCCGAATCTTTTGAAAAAGCTCTTAAAAACAAACCCTTGCACACAAGATCCCTGCTTGGCCTCGGCAGTGTTTATTCTCATCTGAATAGAAAAGTTGACTCTATAAAATATTTGAAAAAATATAAAAAACTCAGGCCTGATTTTTCGGGAATAGACTATATTATCGCCTGGGATTATGTGAATTTTAAAATGTATGAAGAAGCGGAACAATATTTAATAGAAGCATTGCGCAAAGACCCTTCTTTTATAGAAGCCCGCCTGCCTCTCGCCGGAATTTACGCGCGCGGCCACAAGTTTGATGAAGCTTGGAATCAATACTACAGAGTTTTGGATTACGCGCCGAAACACCCCATCGCGTCCAAAATGATAAAAGTGCTTGAAGGAAAGCTTACCAAACAACCGGAAGAAATTCGTCCGCCTTTTAAAATTAAAGGCCCGCCGAAACTGGCGCCTATTGACGCTCTTAAAGAACTGGATAAATCCACAAGAGTGCGCGTTGGCATAGGCACGAATAATACCGGCAGACAAGGCAAAAACAAAATATTGAAATTTAAGTCTTTTGAAGGCTTTAAAGTTGTGGGCAAAAGATCGGGCAAACTTTACGCGAGCGCGAAGCCGAATGAAATATGGACGGCAATATATAAAAACGGAAAAGTAATACTAAAAAATCCAAAAAATCAAATTTATGGAAGATTTACGGGTCCCATATTGATAAAACCTTATAATCCAAAAAAAGGCTATACTATTTTTGAAAGAATAAAAAATTCCAAAAACCCATGGTTTCGCTATTCCGACAGAGCTTATCGGGGAATTATGGAATTATATCCCATTAGAAACAGAGGCATAGGCATAGTGAATATAGTTGATATGGAAATATATTTACTGGGAGTAGTGCCAAGCGAAGTATTGAGTTATTGGCCTTATGAAACCCTTAAAGCGCAAGCGATAATCGCCAGAACTCAAGTTTTAATCAGAAAAGAACGCGGCGGAAAACATAAAAAATGGGGCTATCATCTCTGTGATAGCCAGCATTGTCAAGTTTATAAAGGCGTGACAATGGAAAGAAATTCAACAAATAATGCCGTTGTGGACACTCAAGGCCAAATTTTAACCTATCGCGGCCGACCCGCCCAAACATTTTATCATTCAAATTGCGGCGGTCATATTCAAGCGTCAAAAGATGTTTCGGGATGGGGCCATATAAGCTATTTGAAAACCCATCAAGACTTGCCGAAAGAAAAACAAAAGCCCATGAATTCGCCATGGAAATTCCACAAATGGATAATGGGTAATCCTCCTTCAAATTGCAATTACCCCCCGACAACCTCGCCCGCGCATTTTAGATGGGTGAGAATAATCAAACATAAAGATTTAAACTATAAAATAAACCAAAGATATCGCATAGGCGAATTAAAAAATATATTTCCTTTAAAAAGAAGCCGCTCCGGCAATGTAAACGCGCTTAGAATTATCGGCTCAAAAAAAACCATAACGATAGACCGCGAACACTTAATACGAAATGTCATGGGTTTCGGCTCGGTCAAAAGCACTTTATTTTTTATGGAAATAAACAGATTTAAAACCGGCAAAATAAGAAATTATTGGATATACGGCGGAGGCTGGGGGCACGGCATAGGGCTTTGCCAATCGGGCGCGGCCGGCATGGCAGGAAAATACGGGAAAAAGGCTCGTGAAATACTTGAGTTTTATTTTCCCGGAACCAAATTAAGCAAAATTAAATATATCCGAAAAAAGAAAAAATAATAATTATAAATTTAAATCAAACGACACCAACTTCTTGACCCCAAGACCCTCAGACTTCCCGACTCTTTGACTCGATTAATTCATTTCCCAAACACCGGGACCTTCAAGAATTTCTTTAAGACTGATAGATCCCGCTTCATCTTCTTTATTTTTGAGCAATTCTTCATATGAAGGTTTTTCAACATTTTTTAATATGCCGATGGGAACCGGCATATCAGGATAGAAAAAACCGCTTAACACATAAGCCATTTCAGTATTGGTCTCGTCATAAATAACCACTTCGGGAGGAACTTTGCCATGTTGAAATTTTATTATCTCCGGCCTATAATTGTTTATGACAATGCCCTTGTCCTTGTTCTTGCCAAAAACAAGCGGTTTGCCATGTTCCACATGAACCATAATATCGTCTTTTTTGTCTTTATTTTTGAAATGATCAAATTCAACATTGGTAAACGCCAAACACCTCTGAAAAATTTCAACAAAAGCCGTGCCTTTATGTTGCGCCGCCGCTTCAAAAACATGCCCCATCATCGTCATATCGGTATCCAATACTCTGGCGACAAAAGTGCAATCAAGCCCTATCGCGAACCTAAGCGGAGTGAAAGGATAATCTATGCTTCCCGACGGAGAACTTTTGGTTATCACATTCATTTTGGTCGTTGGAGAAGTTTGACCCTTGGTAAGGGCGTAAATTCTGTTATTAAGCAAAATTATTTTAATTCCGATATTTCTTCTTATGGCGTGCAAAGTATGATTTCCGCCTATTGAAAGAGCGTCTCCATCGCCCGTAACAACCCAGACGGAAAGCTCCGGATTGGCAAGCTTTACTCCGGCGGCAACCGCCGGCGCTCTGCCGTGAATCGTATGAAAACCGTAAGTGTTCAAATAATACGGCAAACGGCTTGAACAGCCTATGCCTGAAATTACGGCGATTTTTTCATGAGGAATACCCATATTCGCGAATGTTCTCTGCATTTGCGCAAGCACCGCGAAATCACCGCAGCCGGGACACCATTTTACCGGGCACTTTGAAGCAAAATCTTTAGGCGTATATTTTGATTTGGTTTTTAAGTTATCCATATTTACCCCGTTCAGGATAGCCCTCGCGCATACATTGTTTGTTAATCTTTTTTAAAAAACTTGAAAACACGGCATATGTGCGCGGACGACCTTTATAATTAGAATCTTTGTTATACAACTTCTTGGTTTTTCAGCTTCCAAGCATCTTTTAACAAAACTTTCACCCGTGCATATCTAACGAAGTTTACCCAGCGAAAAGTTTCTTTATTTTTCTAAGGACATCTTCGGAACTCAAAGGCTGCCCTTCGGTCTTATTCAATCCGATAGGGTCAATAAGATAATTCGCTTTCACAATCATCCTGAATTGACCCAAATTTTCTTCAGGCATCAGAATTTTTCCAAATCTTCTCATTATGGTCCCCATATCGGGAGGCAAAGGATTAAGATGTTTTATATGAATGGACGAAACATTCAAACCCATTTTTCTGGCTTTGCATACCGCGGTGGTTATGGCTCCAAAAGTTGAACCCCATCCGACAACCAGAACTTCTCCCTCTTGATCGCCGTATATTTTGGTGGGAGGTATTTCTTTAATAACTCTGGCTATTTTTTCAGCTCGCAGCTTTGTCATTTTGACATGGTTTAAGGGTTTATAATTTATCCAGCCCGTTTCCACATCTTTTTCAAGACCGCCTATGATATGCTCATAACCGGGCCGGCCCGCCTCGGCCCAATGCCTGGCGAGTGTTTTCTCGTCGCGAGCGTAAGGCTGAAATTCTTCTTTTGGAGGAAGATTGGAAACTTTAAATTCTTTAAACTTGCAAGATTTTGAGACATTAAAAGGTTCCGAACCATTGGCAATGAAAGCATTGGTTAAAACCACAACAGGCGTCATATATTTTACGGCTATTCTCGCGGCCTCAAAAGTCGTGTCAAAACAATCGGCGGAACTCATCGCCGCCATCACAACCAGAGGAGATTCTCCATGCCTTCCATACAAAGCCTGAAGAAGGTCCGACTGTTCGGTTTTGGTCGGAAGACCCGTTGAAGGCCCGCCGCGCTGAACATCAACCACCACAAGAGGCAGCTCGCTTATAACCGCGAGTCCCAATGCCTCCGACTTAAGCGAAAATCCCGGACCGCTTGTTCCGGTCGCGGCGAAACATCCCGCGAAAGAAGCTCCGATGCTGGAGGCCATTGCGGCTATTTCATCTTCGGCCTGAAAAACCGTTATGTTTTTACTTCTATATTTTGCCAATATATGCAGAATATCGGTGGCCGGAGTAATGGGATAAGCGCCGTAAAAAAGTTTTCTCTTTAATGCTTGGGCGGCGGCGATTAAAGCGTAAGAAACCGCCTCATTTCCAGTGACATTTCTATATTTTCCGGGCATTACTATGGATTTTTTTACCTGAAATCTGGCTTCAAAAATTTGAGTGGACTCAGCGTAAGCGCGGCCGGCGGTAATCGCTTCCATATTGGCCTGCTGAAGCTGATTGTTTTTTTTAAATTTGATTTTCATCCACTCAATGGTCGGTTTTGTCGATAACCCATACATCCAGCACACAATGCCCAGCACATAAAAATTCTTGCATTTTAATATTTGCGTTTTGGTAAGCCCGGAATCTTTCAAAACCGTTTCAATAAGCGTATTCACCGGAATAGGTATCAATCTGTAATTTGAAAGACTTCCGTCCTCCAAAGGATTGGACGAATATCCGGCTTTTTCCAAAGCGCCGGGAATAAAATTGTCGGAATTCACTATTATTATGGAGCCGTTCTCGATATTTTCCACATTCACGGACAATGCGGCGGGATTCATAGCCACCAAAACATCCGGCTTTGATCCCGGAGTCATAACATTATCATCGCCAAAACTCATCTGAAATCCGCTCACGCCGCCGAGAGAACCGGCCGGAGCTCTCATTTCCGACGGATAATCGGGCAATGTGCTTAAATCATTTCCCGCTATCGCGGTGGTGTCGGCAAACTGATGACCCAGTAATTGAATGCCGTCGCCGGAATCTCCGGCGAACATTATGGTTGAAGAATCAATATGACTGATTTTGTCCTTTTTGTTCAAAACAGATTTTCCCATCTTTTGAGCCTCTTTTAATTGGTAGTTTAAACTCATCAAAAACAAAAAAACAACTGCTTTTTACAGCGATTAGGACTGGACTTGCCAGCACAAATTATACTACAAATTATATTAGGCAAAAGACAAACGGCAGAAACAAGAGGCAAGAGGTAAAAGGTAAGAGGCAAAATTTGTAAGGAAATTCCTTATATATCTCCCGCCAATAAAGCGTGGCGGGTCCGCCGAAGAAGTAATGGCGGAGATTTCTTGCTTCTGACATCTGACTTCTATCCTTAATGAACTCTGTTGATACCGGAGGATAAATGAAACTTCTTGAATACGAAGGAAAAGAAATTTTTGAAAAATACAATATACCGATAAGCGCGCGGCTCGGCATTATCAAAATGGGCGAAGACGCCAAATCAATCGGGCTTAAAAACGGCCAATGCATCATAAAAGCCCAGGTTCTGGCCGGAGGCAGAGGAAAAGCGGGCGGCGTTAAACTGGCAAAAACAAAAGAAGAAGCCTATGAAATAATTGAAAATATGCTGGGAATGAAAATCGCCACGCATCAAACTCACGGCAAAACTCTAATTGTCAAAGAGGTCCTTATTGAAGAAGCCGCGAATATAAACCGCGAAATTTATATTTCAATCGTAATGGATAGAAAAGAAGCGACTCCCATGATAGTGGCCTCGGCCGAAGGCGGAACATCCATTGAAGAACTGGCTAAAACAAAACCCGAATTGATAATAAAAACGCCGGTGGATATAAACACCGGAGTTCAAGATTTTCAGGCCAGAGAACTTGCCTTCGCGCTTAATATTCCGGCTAAAAATTTTCGCGAATTTACGGCTCTTATTAAAAATTTGGCCGAGCTTTTTAAAGATTATGACGCGAGTCTCGTTGAAATAAATCCGCTAATCATAACCGCCGAAGGAAAACTCATAGCCCTGGATTCAAAAATAGTAACCGATAACAATGCCCTTTTCCGGCATAAAGATTTGCAAGCCAAAGAAGACCATGAAGCTTCCGAAATAGAAAAAGAAGCGAAAGAAATAGGCATAAACTATATCGGGCTTGACGGAAATATCGGATGCATGGTAAACGGAGCCGGCCTTGCCATGGCGACGCTTGACACGGTAAAACTTGCCGGAGGAAACGCCGCCAATTTTCTTGATGTCGGCGGCGGAGCGAATGTCGAACAAATAACAAAAGCCTTTCAAATTATTTTGAAGGATAAAAAAGTAAAAGCCGTTCTTGTTAATATTTTCGGCGGAATAATGAAATGCGACGACATAGCCAGCGGCATAGTTCAAGCCACAAAAAAAGTCGACCTTAATGTTCCCCTAATCGTCCGCCTTGAAGGAACACGGGTAAAAGAAGGAAAACAAATCCTTCTTGATTCCGGCATTAAAATAACTCAGGCCGATTCTCTGTGGGAAGCGGCGCGAAAAGCGGTAAAAAGCATATAAGCGTTAATAGCATTGCGCGTTTATAGCGTTAAATAGCGGAGGCGAGAAATCAAGGTTTGGAGTTTAAATAACATTTTTTTACTTAACCTTGGTCTCAATCTTAATCTGCCGTATTTAAGGAGATATTATGTCCATACTTTTAAATAAAGATTCAAGAATGATAGTTCAGGGATTTACCGGCGCTCAGGGAACTTTTCACGCCAAGCTTTGCATGGAATATCATAAGAATATCGTCGCGGGAGTCACGCCGGGAAAAGGTGGCTCCAAACATTTGAATATTCCGGTTTTTAATACGGTAAAAGAAGCTGTAAAAAAAACAAATGCCGATTCATCACTGATATTCGTCCCGCCGCCGTATGCCGCCGATTCCATTCTGGAAGCCGCTCACGCGGGCATTGAAGTGATTATCTGCATAACGGAAGGCATCCCCGTTATTGATATGGTAAAAGTAAAAAAACAATTGAATATCATGAAAAATGCCGGAAAAAAAATTAATCTTATAGGCCCGAATTGTCCCGGAGTAATAACTCCCGAAGAATGCAAAGCCGGAATAATGCCCGGTTATATTCATAAAAAAGGGCCGATAGGCATAATATCGCGCTCGGGAACTTTGACATATGAAGCCGTATGGCAATTAACTCAGGCAAATATAGGACAATCAACCGTCATCGGCATAGGCGGCGACCCCATTCAGGGAATGAATTTTGTAGATGCCTTGAAAATGTTTCATGAAGACAATGAAACCAAAGCCGTTGTAATGATAGGCGAGATAGGAGGAAGCGCGGAAGAAGACGCGGCCGCGTTCATTAAAGAAAAAATGGATAAGCCCGTTTTCTCTTTTATCGCCGGAAAAACCGCCCCGCCGGGAAGAACAATGGGGCATGCCGGCGCCATTGTGGAAGGAAACTCGGGAACTCACGCCTTAAAAATAGAAGCTCTTAAAAATGCCGGCGTGACAATAGTTGAAAATTTATCCGAAATGGGAAAAGTGGTAAAAACAAACTTAAAAATTACGGCCAATTAAGGACCTCATGATAAAAAACTATAAACTTGAAAACAATCGGCTGCAAGAAAACGAAGACGCGAATTCACCCGTTATCGTGGCCTTAAATCCCGATAGCGCGGAGAGGAAAGCTTTAGCCGAGAAACATAATATTGATGAACATAATATTCTCTCCGCCCTTGATCCAGAAGAACCGTCGCGCATTGAATTTGACAACGGACATTTGGCCTTCATCTTCAAAAGACCGAAAAATTATTCCTCAAAAGATCATTTTGTTTTTAAAGTTTCATCCATGGGCTTGTTTCTGTTTGAGAAAAAATTAATAGTGATAGTTTCCGAAGATATTCCCCTATTCAAAAGCAAAAATTTCAGAAATGTGCAAAATATAAAAGAAATATTTTTAAAACTTATCTATAATTCCATATTTCACTTTCTTGAACATTTGCGCATCATAAATATGATTGCCGATGAAATTGAAAAAAAACTCAGCAAATCAATGGAAAATAAATATCTCTTAAACATGTTTAGTCTGGAAAAAAGCCTTGTCTATTATCTTAATGCCATCAGTTCCAACGGAGCCGTAGTCACAAGAATCAAACTGAACGCGGCCAAAATAGGTTTCTCCGAGGAAAATGTTGAATTTATAGATGATATGGCCATAGAGAACAATCAATGCTATAGGCAGGCTGAAATTTATTCCAATATTTTCGCCTCAATGATGGACGCCAGAGCGTCAGTGGTTAACAATAACCTTAATGTTTTGATGAAAAATTTGAATGTCATAATAATAGGATTAATGGTGCCGACCATGGTAGTAAGCATATTTTCAATGAATGTGCCTCTCCCTTTTCAGAAAGACAAATACGCTTTCCTTACCGTCATCGGCTTATGCACTGTGGCTTTGGCTCTTTTCACTCTATGGTGGAAAACCAAAAAGTGGCAGTAATAAAACAGTGCGACAGACAGCAGTGTGGCAGTAATACAAACCGACAGAAAGCAAAAACAAATCACATGTCACCAGTCACAAGAAAAAAATCTTTAAATTCTTTATTTCAAACTGAGCGGTAATTATGAAAAAAGTTTGCCTGATAAGCCTCGGCTGCTCAAAAAACCTGACGGATTCGGAAGAATTGCTCGGAAATATCTGCGCTGAAGGCTATCAAATAGTTCAAGATGAAACCAAAGCGGATATAGCGGTTTTAAATACTTGCGCCTTCATAAACCCGGCCGTTAAAGAAGCCGTATCGGAAATTAAAGCTCTTATAAAGCTGAAAAACGCGGGGCGGCTGAAAAAAATAATAGTTTGCGGCTGCTTGGTGGAAAGAGAAAAAGAAAGATTAAAAAAGAAATTTCCTCAAATTGACTCCCTTGTATCAACCAAAGCCTTGAATAAAATAAATGTCGCGATTAGAAAAAACGGAGCATACCTTAAAAGCTCCGGCGACTTGCTTCTTTCCCCCGATTACAAAGTAAGACTCACGGCAAAGCACAGCGCGTATCTTAAAATCGCCGATGGCTGCGATAATTTATGCTCATATTGCCTGATACCCGCTTTAAAAGGGCGCTTCAGGTCAAAACCGATGGACATGATTGTTAATGAAGCAAAAAACCTTGTTAAAACGGGAGCGAAGGAAATATCGCTTATAGCGCAGGATACCACCAATTACGGCATTGATTTGTACGGCAAACCGGTTCTGACACAACTGTTAAAAAAACTGATTAAAATCCCCGGATTAAAATGGCTGCGCCTAATGTATGTCTATCCCGAAAGATTAAACAAAGAACTGCTAAACCTGATGAAAAATGAAAAAATTATCTGCAAATATCTTGATATTCCGCTTCAGCATATTTCCGATAATATTTTGAAAGCGATGAACAGAAAATCCACGGAAAAATCAATTCGCGCCAAAATGGCCGAAATAAAAAAAATAATTCCGGACATATCGCTCAGAACCAATTTTATAACCGGCTTTCCCGGAGAAACCGAAAAAGATTTTCAAAAACTTTTGAATTTCATAAAAGAAATTGAATTTAATTATGTCGGAATATTTCCTTATTCAAAAGAAAAAGGAACCAAGGCCTTTAATCTAAACCCTCAAATTCCCTCTAAAATAAAACAAAAAAGAGTAACCCTTCTTATAGACGCCCAAAGCGCCGTTGTAGATAAACTCAATGATCAAATGATAAACAAAAAAGCGCGAATTTTAATGGACACCGCCGCTTGCGGCAGAACTTTCGGAGAGGCTCCGGATATAGACGGCAATTTTCTTGTGGAAAGCAAAAAAAAACTAAAACCGGGAACTTTTGTCCAAATAAGAATAATAGAAACGGCGGGTTATACCAGAAAAGCCCGCATAATAAAATAAGAAATCAAGCATCCAAAAACAAATGCGCACAGAATGTCATTATAAGTCCGGCTAACCAATCCGCTTGACCTCCAATAAATATAATAAAAAATCATGATTAAAATTTTCTTTTTCACCGTTATTCTTTAAAAGGGGACGGCAAACCGGTGATTTCCATCTTCTTTTGGCGGGACAGGCCATAAATTTAGTATTATAATTATATATAGATTCAAAGGTTAAAATGGCAAAAAAGAAGAAAATCAGATTCGGAGTTATAGGCGCCGGAAAAATAGGCAATTATCACGCTCGCACCTTGGCAACTATGCCTGAAGTTGAACTTGTCGGAATATCTGATATTAATATTTTAAGAGCGCAGGTATTGGCATGGCGTTATGACTCCATGGCTTATAAAAACTATGTTGACATATTGTCTCAAACGGATGCCATTATTATAGCGGCTCCCACCGAATATCACGCGGAAATAGCGCTTACAGCCATGAAAAAAGGCATTCATTGCCTGGTGGAAAAACCCATAACAGATAGCGTTGAAGACGCGAAAAAACTGCTTGCTACGGCGGAAAAAGAAAAAGTGGTGCTTCAAGTCGGCCATGTTGAAAGATTTAATCCGGCCGTAGTCGAAGCCTTAAAACATGTAAAAAATCCAAAATTCGTAACCATTGAAAGGCTCGGGCCATATGACCCCAGAGTTTCAAGCATCGGAGTCACCCTTGATTTAATGATACATGATTTGGATATAGTTCTGACCATGATGGATTCTCCTCTTGAGAGCTTTGAAGCCGTGGGCGCGAGCTTATTGTCAGAGCATGATGATATCTCAAATGTAAGGCTAAAATTTAAATCCGGTTGTGTGGTTGATATTACGGCAAGCAGAATGACAATGGAAATAGCACGCAGAATGCGCGTATATCAAGAAGAAAATTATATCTCGGTTGATTACGCGAGTTCACGGATAAAAGTATATAAAAAGAAGAATTCTCCGGTAAAAACTCTTAAAGACATATCCGTTTCTTTTCCCAAAATCGTAAAAAAACAGCCTATCCAAGAAGAGCTTTATCATTTTATAGACTGCATAGAAAACTCAAAAAATCCGGTGCCAAGCGGGGAAAAAGGCCTGATGGCGCTTAAACTCGCTTTGGATATAACGGACAATTTAAAAAAGTACGAATTAAAAGAGCCCAAAAACGCTTTTCCAAAAAATTCAATTCTTCAATCCATATCGGACGCCGGAAAAGCGACAAAGGTTATGGTTGAAGAAGGATTAAAAAATTCCGGAATTGATAAAACCTAAACGCAGAGGACGCGGAAATTACTAAGCAAACACAAACGATTAGTCCAAAACTGAGTTTTAAGTATTTAACCGTAATGAAATTTTAAAGTTTGGTGCGATTGGAATTTAGAGATTGTTTGAAATTTGTTATTTGGTCATGCACATAGTGTATGACACCTGATGAGCCATAGGCTCGCTGTTCCGATTTTTAGGATTTGAAAAAGTTGCCGCTGAAGGCGGCCTAATTTATTATGGCAAAAATAGCGCCCATCACAAAAAACATTCTAATCATCGCGGGAGATCCGTCAGGAGACCTGCATGCCGCCAATCTGATAAAAAACTTAAAAAAAAAAGACCCTGAATTATCCATAACATCCATAGGCGGGATGAGAATGAAAAAGGAATCATCCACTTTCATTTACAATCTTGTCTCTGTGGGCGCGATAGGTTTTACCGAACCTTTCAAAAGATTTTTTCTTTGGATTAAGCTAATTAGAATCATCCGCTATTATATGAACGAAAAAAAACCGGCTTGCGTGATAGCGGTGGATTTTTACGGATTTAATCACCAAATAATGGGGCTTGCCGCACATAGGAATATTCCTCTTTTCTATTACATACCGCCGCAAGTATGGGCGTCTCGCCCAAACAGAGCCATATCTATAGCCCGGCTCGCCAAACACATTTTCTGCATTTTCCCCTTTGAAGAGGATGTTTATAAAAAACTCGGCGGTCATTGCGATTATATGGGACATCCGCTCCTTGATATTGTTCCCGGTTTTGAACTTTCCGAACCCGTTCCGGCAAAAGATGAAAACTATCCGTTTAAAATAGGAATACTTCCGGGCTCCAGAAAAGACGAGATAAAACGCCATTTGCTTATTTTTGTTAAAAGTTTTTACAAATTGAAAACAACTTACAAAAATTCAAAAGGCTATATTTTTGCCGCGCCGGAAATACCCGATGAGCATATCTATAAGATAATAAAGACCGTGAATCCGAAAGTTACGTTGGACATTGACATAGTCCGCGAAGAAAACTATCGCATTCGCTCAAGCATGGATTTTTCTTTTACCTCTTCCGGCACCGCGACTCTTGAAAACGCCTTGATGGGCGTCCCCATGGTCGTGGCCTATAAAATGCCTGATTTAAATTTCGCGATAGCAAAAAAAGTAACCAATATTCCCTATGTTTCACTTGTTAATATCCTTCTAAAAAAACCTTTGGTTAAAGAGCTCTTGCAAAATAAAGCAAATCCGGATTTGCTTTCGCAAGAAGCTTTTTCGATATTAAACAATCCGACAAAACTTAATGCCATGCGCAAAGAATTTTCCGCCATAAAAAATCTGCTTGGCAAATCGGGCGTCTCGGGCAGAATTTCAGATAAAATTTTGAATTATCTCAAAAACTAAACCATGAACAGGCTTTCAAAAGAGCTTTTAAAATACCTTAAACCCTATAAACTCCGTTTCATTCAAGCGGCTCTTTCCATGATTTTTCTCGCCATGCTGAAAGGCGCGATAGTTTATTCATTAAAGCCGATAGTGGATCATATTTTTGTCACCAAAGACATGAAACTGCTCCACCTGCTGATATTGTCATTGCCGATTGTCTTCGCGTTAAAAATGATATTTCAATATATTAACGGCTATCTTATGAGCTGGATAGGACAAAAATCGGTTCAACAAATCCGTTATAATTTATTTGAACACATCCACAAATTATCAGCTGAATTTTATTGGCGCAAACGCTCCTCTGATGTAATGGCCAGAGTCATAAACGATCTGAATAATGTGCAATCAACAATTCAGTTTACCCCTTTATATATCATAAGAGACGCCACAACGCTAATATCCCTGTTATTTGTTCTGTTTTACATACATTGGCGTTTCGCTCTGATATCGGTAATAATATTGCCGCTGGCGACCATTCTATTGGGCGTCTTGGGAAAAAAAATGCGTAAAGCGGGAAAAGCCAGTCAAATTATAATAGGTGAAATCGCGCATAAATTTCAGGAGAGCCTTCAAGGAATTTTGGTGGTTAAAGCTTTTAATTATGAAGAGCGTTCAATAAACAAATTCAAAGAAACAAATGACGATTATTTCAGCCAAATGATGAGATATCTAAGAGCCACCGTATTATCCGGCCCTTTAATGGAATTTCTCGGCAGCATGATTTTTCTAATAATGATTTATTTGGGCGGAAAAGAAATTTTCGCGGGTAAAATGACGCCGGGAACATTTTTTGCTTTTATGGGCGCTTTCTTTACCATTTATGTGCCGTTAAAGAATATAGCCAAACTTAATTCGCAATGGCAACTGGGCATGGCGTCATGGGAAAGAATTCTCCAAATACTTGATGAAAAACCGGCCGTAACAATGATTGATAATCCGCGAAAACTTAAAAAAATTGAAGGCAGCATTGAATTTGAAAATGTAAATTATCGTTATCCCAGCCGCCAAGATTATGTCTTTAAAAATTTAAATTTTAAAATAAATCCCGGAGAGATGGCGGCTTTTGTCGGACCGTCGGGTTCGGGAAAAAGCACTATTATTAATCTCTTGCTTCGTTTTTTTGACCCCAATGCGGGAAATATTCTTTTTGAAGGACATAATTTACGCGAATTGGATATAAAAGATCTGCGTTATAATATGGGCTTGGTCACGCAAGACACCATATTGTTTGACGATACGGTGGCAAAAAACATAAGCATCGGAAAACCGGACGCCTCTAAAGAAGAAATAATGGAAGCTACCAAATCAGCCGACGCGCATTCTTTTATAAATTCGCTGCCTCAGGGTTATAACACTGTTTTGGGAGAGAGGGGAATCAAATTATCCGGAGGACAAAAACAGCGATTGGCAATAGCCCGCGCCATACTGAAAAACCCTAAAATAATTCTTTTTGACGAGGCAACCAGCAATTTGGATACCGCGAGCGAAAAGGTCGTCCAACACGCGATAGAAAAAACTTTAAAAAAAAGAACCGTTATAATGGTCGCCCACAGACTTTCAACGATAAAAAAAGCCGACAAAATAATAGTTTTGGAAGATACGCACATAGCCGAAATGGGAAATCATAAAGAACTTATTGCCAAAAACGGCTTATATAAAAAACTTTATGAGGCGCAAAATTAAAAACAAACCGGAGCGGATGTAAAAAATAGAAGCAAGAGGCACACTTAGGAATCTGAAAGATTCCAAGGATGTTG
>DAOWGR010000189.1 GCA_030637365.1 Elusimicrobiota bacterium | reverse complement strand
CAGTTGGCCGTCACGGGCGTCACATATATTTTGGAATACTGAGCTTCTTTCATCGATTTGCCCGATGAATTTTTAATCAGATTATACACAGTGTTGTTTACCTGCACCGATTCAACTACGGAGTACAAAGACAATAAAACCGCTTTTTGAGGGGCGAGATTATTTTCCACATCAACTCTTACATAAAAACCATCGCCGTTATCGGCAAAGGTCTCGCTTTGAAGACCGGCTTTTCTCAAGACATGCATTACGGTGTTTATATCGGTTCCTTTGATGAATTTCAAAAGCATGGCATTGGCCCAGTTGGCCGTCACAGGCGTTACATATATTTTAGAGTTAAGAGACAACGCATTGTCGCTCTTTGAAGGCTTTGCAGCCGGCAATACAATATCGGTATTATTCGCTTTTATATCATTTATTGCGCCACGCACATCACCCAATTCCATTGCGTTTACGCTTATAACGCAAAACGCAACGAGGAACATATTTATGCATATTGTTTTACTTTTTGTCATTTTTTTCCTCCAAGATTTGTGTTCTTACAATACTTTATGCTTCATATCTTAGCCAATACTCGCCAAAGCCATAAGAGCCATCGGACCCCTAAAATACAAGACATCGGACCCATATTAATATAGGTCTTTTTTCTTTTCAACCTTATGAGACTTTGTTTCATATTTACTTTACCCACCAATAAAAAATGTCCTTGATATACCATCTTAGAAACTTATCCCAATTTGAATCCACGGCCCATTTAAGCTCCCTGTAATTCCTATCATACGAATATCCGGGCAAATAAATCGCTATGCCGTGTGAGTTTGAATAATCCCGCTTTAATGAATTGCCCCATCTATTATGCATAACCACATTGTTCTTAATATACCTCTTAAGAATCTTGCCTTTTTCTCTGACATCGGCATTGTAAGCATTGCCGCTGACAAGGCTTACAAAATGATACAAGTCTCTATTGCACATCGCTCTATATCTTTGCGCGCTTAAAACAGCGCTTATGACTATGTTTGAATCATTGTCTTTAATTACCGCGCGAACCCAGCCATTCATCAATCTAAGAAACTTAGGCAATGCCGAAGCGTTAACAAAACTCTGCGTATAGGCTTTGCCGAGCTTTTGATAATGATCCGCGTATGTGTCAACAAGAACTTTCGCCGCTTCATAAGGGGCAATCGCGGGATTGGAAACTATCGGCTCAAGCATTTTATTATAAGCGTATCCGTCGGAGGGTTCCGTTTCTTCAGAACCGGCTATATAGGTAATATTGTCTTTTATTTCATAAGCGACAGAGACCATCTGCATCAAGCAGGCGTCCGAACCGTAAACATCAATTTTGCCGATTTCATTAAGCGCCATGCCAAGCTGAGGAGTGGTAAAATGATTATTGGTTTCATCATCATAGGAAATGCCTCTATCCGCCATGGATTTAATATTCTTTTCCCAGCCGCTGCCGTGATTCCAAACAATAAGCATATATTTCTTGGCCGGATAATTTTTTTTAGCCCACAAGCCAAAATCAACCAAATGCTTCCAATCTCCCATATCCACTTTGCCAAATTCTTCAATCACCGGAGAAGTGATAACATTGGTATCGGTGTCATTTTGAATAAAATATCTTCTGCCGCCTTTCCAATCGCCTTGTGAAGAAACAAAACCGGACATTCTGCCAAGCTCAACGACAATATTTACTTTTGAATTTGAACCGACCATTTCCATTTCATTAACATCTTTTAAGCCGTACTTTTCCAAATTGTTTTTGGCATTGATAAAAACCATGATGGTCCATTCTTTTTCGCTTGAGTCATCATTGCCGGGTTTTGAAAACCAGTTAAAAATGCCGCTTCGGTTTAAATCTTCGGAAAACTCGCCCGCGGTGATGGAATTTAAATTAAAGTTTTCCCGCGCTTTGGCGCTTGAGGAGCAAAAAAAGAAAAGCATTGTAGACAGTAACGCGATTTTTTTTATCATTGTTTTTTTCCTCTCATGTTGCCTTAATATAATCAGTCTTCACTTGTAGTTTAGCCTCTTTCATAAATTTTTGTCAGTGTCTTATGACCCACTGTTTAATAGGCCGTTTGCTTCACGGCCATTTAAAAATTTTTTAGAAAAAAGACTGCAAATCATCATCCGCTTCCGATATAAACGGCTGCGTGGCTCCGGGAGATGACCGCGCTCTTGAAGAGCTTACCCGAGTATTGCCTTTATGATTAGTCCAATCCCCAAATTATTTTGAAAAGTCTATTTTAATGAAACGGGGCCGATAAATGCGCGTGTCCCGCGCCATTTGCCCGAAATCGGTTGAATTTGCGACATAACTGATAATCAATTCATTATCCGCGGAAACGGCCGGATGCGCTTTAGCCGCGTAACAGAAATAATTCTTACTCCATTTATATTCGGGGCATTCGTAAACTTTATAAGGAACGCTCCAAGGTCCGATCGGATTGGGAGAAAGCCTCATCAATATTTTTTCAGAAGAACCGTTTTCCGTGTAAACCGCTACATATTTTTTAATTGACGGCTGCCATGAAACCGAATATTCCGTCGCTATGCCGCCAAAAATACCGGATACGCCGGCCGCATCTTTCAGCCAACGGCCATTGCCATAAAAACGCCATTGTTTAAAATCAGTTATTTTGTCAAACGGAACGCGGGCGACTATCATGCTTCTTCCGCTTTCCCCCAGCTTCCAATTCTCATCACTGCCGTAAATATAAACAAAATTTCCGTCTCTTACGATAGCGGAACCGAAAAACAAATTGCTGTTTTTTGAAAATCGCCCCCACGGGATTTTGTATTGTGAAATTCGCCATTTCAGCGGATTATCGCGAGGGTTTTCCACCTGAGCCAGCCATGTTCCGACCAATTCAAATCCAAACACCGAACTCGCGTCGGTTTTAACTATTTGCATCAGAAAAACATATACCTGATTTTCAATTGTGATCCCGTCATATACCCAAAACCAGCCCTTGCCGTCGGCCGGCTTGATAAAAGCGGTCGGTTTTCCGGCTTTAGCCGGGCCCCAATAAAATTTGACGGATGCCGTTGAAATGTCTTTTCCGCGCTGAATCGCGATTGAATTGTTTATCATCGCCGCGTTATCGCGCCGCTTGCCGGCAACACTTTCAATCCAGGTATCGCTGTAAAGCCACAGCGTATCGGCGCCGGACAATTGCACCGAATATGAACCGTCCGCTCCGCTCCATTTTTCTTGACTATCAAAAAGCGAATCGTATTTTGGCAAAGGTTTGGCCGAATATTTTGAATTTGGAGACACGCAGGAGGAAATCAAAAAAACACAAGGAATTAACGCGATTATTAAACTTCCGAAGGACACGCTCTCAAATTTCATCATTCGCATTGTTTTAAGACTCCCGGCTCTTGAATAAAAAACAGCCGGCCTTTTTCATGCCGGCTGTTTTTAACGCTTCATTGTAATTTTTCTTTTCAGATTAGTCTACTTTTATCATGCCTCTTTTTTTTGCTTCCTCATCACTGAAAGGCAAATGCGTTTTGTCATTATATTTTGAGTATTTTAAATCAGCTTCCCTCATGTCCGCGCCAAATAAATTAGCCTCTGTAAAATCGGCATACATCAAATTAGCTCCGTTCAAATTCGCCATGCTCAGATTGGCTTTCTTTAAATTGGTTTCCACCATATCAGCCTCATGCATGTCCGCGCTAAACAAATTAGCCTCTGTAAAATCGGCATATTGCAAATTAGCTCTGCTCAGCTTGGCCATGCTCAAATCTGCATTCTTCAGATTCGTTTCATACAAATCAGCTCCGTTTAAATTGGCCTTTATAAGAATTGATTGACGCATATCGGCTCTATACATGCTGGCATCCGCCAAATTAGCTTTGCTAAAATCGGACTTTCTAAAATCGGAATAATCCATCAGCGCGTCGCGCAGATTGGCTTTATATAAGTTGGCTTCCCTTATATCGGAATTGCGCAGTTCAGCCCTATATAAATCGGATCCGCTCATATCAGCCCCGTACAGATTGGTTTTATATAAATCAATATCCTTCATATCGGACTCGGATAAATTCGCTTTATACAGAGTGGCTCTTCTCATATCGGCATTGTTCAAATTGGATTCGCTTAAATCGGAATTGCGCATATCGGCATCACTCATATTGGCATTATATAAATCGGCTCCTTTTAAATTGGCCGATTTTATTTTCGCCCCGTTCAAATTCGCCAAACTGAGATTAATCCCTTCCATATCCGCCTTGCTCAGATTTGCTCCCGTTAAATCGGCTCCGCGCAAATTAATCCTGGTTAAAGAAGCTCCTTTTAAATCGGCGCATTCGCCGCTCTTTGGATTTTTTGTCAAATCAGCAATGGAAATATCATTATATCCTTCAACTCCTTCCATGTTTCTGCACGCAAACTTCCCCTCAACCACTGTCAAATGATAAATTTTATCCGATTTGCTTGAAAAATCAGCTTTCTTAAAAACTTCGGTACTATCAGCGCTTTGCGTTTCCGCGGCAAATACCGGATTTACCAGACTCGCCATAACTATTAATTTTGCCATTAATTTCATTATATTTGTCCTCCATTATGCCGCCATAAAAGCATTTCTGTTCGGCTTTCTTTACAGTTACAAAAGTTTAACACAATCGATATGAAGCAACCAGAGACTAAAGCCCCCTTGCTTTCCGGAAATTGTCCCAATTGAAAATAGGCCTTTTGGCACACAAAGACAGACTGAAAGCGGAAAGGAAAATAGATAACGGAAAGAATATGGAATTTTCCTCTTACTCCCCCCTTTAAAAGTTCCCGTTAAAAAAACAGCCGGCCTAAAAAGGCCGGCTGTTTTTAATTGCTTCATTGTAATTTTTCTTTTCAATCAGTCTACTTTTACCATGCGTTTCTTTTGCGCTTCCTCTTCACTGAAAGGCAATGTTGTCTCGTCATTGTATTTGGCATTAAACATAATCACATCATCAACAACGGCTTTGTACAAATCGGCATACCTCAAATCAGCTCCATATAAATCAGCCTTGTACATATACGCGTATCGCATATCGGCGGCGAGCATTTTTGCGCCTTCCAATTTGGTCTGATACATATGAGCCCTGACCAAGTTAACTCCGTTCGCGTTAACATTGTAAAAATCGGCATGATCCAAATCAGCCCTTTTCATATTAGCATGCGATATATCGGCATATTTCAAATCGGCTTCATGCATAAAAGCCCCTTCCAAATTGGCGTATTTTAAAATCGCGCCCATCAGATTAACTTTAAGCAAATTAGCCTTATGTAAATCGGCTCCGTATAAATCGGCGCATTCGCCGTTTAAGGTGGCTTTTAACTCATCAGCACTGATTTTATTGTACCCTTTTTTTCCGGCGGCGTTTTTACAAACAAATTTCTTCTCATCATTGTCCCATTTTAATTCATATTTTGCCTGAGCTTTCGCGATATCGGCTTTAACGGCGACAGAAACTTTCTCTAACGATTCAAAGTAATCTGTGGAAACATCTCCGGCAACAACTTTTTGCGCTCCCAATATCAATCCCAGAATCGTGAATACGGATAATACTCCCATTTGTTTAATCATTTTCATTTTGGCTCCTTATATTAAAGGCGTCAAGCCTTTTTCCTTTTGATTTTTTAGATTTCATAAATAGTTTAACACTGTTAGTGAAAAACGAGTAGATTCAAAAGCCCCATATCACAAATGTTTTTTGGCCTATTTGTTTTTTCCCTTTAGACCTATATGAAAAAAAACAACACCAGTAATTAGTGGCAAGTGATAAGTGGCAAAAAGTGAATGACGGAAATGCGCTAATCACTCGCCACTGTTCTGTTTTTTATTGATATTGAAAGGATTGCGGAATTTCTTTTTACTTTTGGCCTATCGCCTTAGCCCTTTTTATTTATTATTCCGTTTTTTAATGATGAGATAAAGTGCTTATAAAAATCGCGGCAAGAAAGCCCAAAACAGTCATGATTCCGGTAGCGGGGCCGCCCTGTTCGGAAGCTTCGGGAAGCATCGTTTCGGCTATCATGGCAAGCATGGCTCCCGCGGCTATGCCCTGAACAAAAACAAAAGTTGTTACCGGTATTCTCGCGAATATAATATTACCCACAAAAGCGCCGATACCGGTAATGAGCATCAAGGAGCCCCACATCCAGATAATATTGGCAACAGATTTTCCCTGTTTGCGCATGCCGACGGCGGAAGATAAAGCCTCGGGAAAGTTAGCCAAAAAAACGCCGCCGATAAGAGTTAAACTTACCGCGCCCCCGCCTATCATACTGGCGCCGATTACCAAAGATTCGGGAATACCGTCCAAAAGTATGCCCAGCCAAATGGCAAATGAAGCGTTTGAATGTTTTTTAGCGGCCTCGTTTATTTCAACATCGCTCGGCAATATTGAGCCCATATCAATATGAGCTTTGGCAATTTTGGCCCACTTCTCGCTTTCAACCGCCTTTTCCGTTTTCGCGTATATATCCTCAATACGCATAACAAACAGTTTTGAAACTTTCTTTTTTAATTCCGGAGAGGAATCCAAAAGCCTTTTAAAATCATCTTTCTCAAGATACCAGCCTTTCATATCTTCAATAACTTTCACGGTGGCGTTTCTCGGATCATCCGATATTAAAGCCATTTCGCCAAATACATTATTGGAGCCTATTTCCACAATTTTATTTATATTACCGCCAATAGTCACACTAACTCTGCCGGTTTCAATAATATAGAAATTGTCGCCATCATCGCCTTGTTTAAAAATTTCAGTGCCGGCTTTAAATTCGGCCTGCCTTATATGAGGAAGTATGCCCTGAATTTCCTTGGGAGGCAATTGCTTGAAAATATCGCTTTTGGAAATGCTTTTAAGCATATCGCCGAATCTCTCAAGTTTTTCATTTGAAAGATGATCGTTTAAAGTGGATTTCTTTCTTAAGAAACCGCCCTTTTCATTAAGCGCTTTATTTAAAAAAGCGAAAAGAATGGCGCCCAAAACAACTCCTCCTCCAAGAGGATAAAAGCCGGCTTTAGCTAAACCCTTGCCAACAAGCTCTAATGTCAAAGCGGCAAGCAAAGCTCCCGCGCCAAAACTCATAAGGGAAGATGACCATTTATTTGAAGGTTTTAGCCATAAGCCGATTGCGGCTCCCAAAGGAAGCGAGACCGCGCTCAAACAGCCGTAAAAAAATGCCATTGTTGAAGTATCAAAGCCCACCCTACCACCCCCTCAGGCCGCAAAGCGGCCTCAAAAATATACAAATTGAAAATTTGTGAGGTGGTGGTAGGGCCATATTTTCTCCAATTCAGCAACCGTTTCAATTATTCCGTTTGTTTCCAAAAATATATATTTAAAAATGTAGCGGCTTGTTTCTTGTTGTCTAGCCGTCTGCCGCCTAGCTGCCTAGCCGTTTACGTATAGCCTCAAGTTCTTTCAGCTTGGCCGCGCCGATAAATTTTTTATCGCCCAATGTTTCGGCATTAAGCGTTATCTTGGCAAAGTGCTCCACCGTTTCCATTCTCTGAAAGGCCTGCTCCAAATTATTGCCATAAGCCACCGCTCCGTGATTGGCCAAAAGCAAGGCATTGTATTGTTTAACAAACGGAATAATTGAAGCGCTTACTTCCTTTGTGCCGGGTGTGGCATATTCGGCAAGTGGGATTTTACCCAATGTAATTACCAATTCGGAAGTTAAGGGCTGACTTAAATCTTTGCCGCAACAAGCAAAGGCGGTAGCAATAGGAGGATGAGCGTGAACAATCGCTTTAACACACGGCCTTTCCTTATATATAGTTGTATGTAAAAGATATTCGGATGACGGCTTCTTTCCGCTTATCAGCCTGCCGTCCATGGCGATTTTGGATATATCATCGGGATCAATATCGCCTTTAGGCATGCCTGAGGGGGTTATTAAAAAGGAGGTGGAATTGTTTAATCTTAGGCTTATATTCCCATCAGTGGCGGGGACAAAACCAAGCGCATAAAGTCTTATACCTATATTAACTATTTGATTTCTTAAATCTGATTCGCTTATATTTTTCGATGTTTCTTTATTACTATTATAATCCAACCACTCTTTAGACAATGGGCTTAATATGGCATTATCTGGAATAGGCTTTCCTGACTCCACCATTTTCTTTAATTCCCAATCACTAATGAAAATCTTTTTATTATTATCTTCCACCATAGCTAGTTTTTAATTTTAGCATAATACCCCGTAGGTTGGTTAAATGTGGTTTTCGAAGAAACCTGCGGGGTAATTTCTAATAGTTAAGACAAGCTCCTCGGAGGTGAGAAACAGATTTATTATTATAAATTTATATATGAAACTATCAGCAAAGTTTTACTTGAATGGGATGTCGGTTATATTTACACGCAAGACCGAGGTCGCTTAGTACTGCGCCTCTCCGTATCTCAGCCTTCTGTATGAGCAGGTCGGCTTCCGAACGGCCTTGCTTAGCAAACACAACCGCCATCCCTTATACCTTAGTTTTTTTATAGAAGAATCCCACCCTAACTATGGAACAGCAGAATTTCCCTCAGCCGAAAATAGGAAATTTCCCATCCACCGAAACACCTTTTATTACTTTATTTCTTGATTTTTTTATAGAGTGTCCGCGCCCTAATTAAGATACTCCTGACTTACCCAACCCGAAAGCAGGAAATTCTTTAAAATTAATTGAAGATATCCCCTACTCCTTAATCTTCCGTGAAGTCATCTTTAATCCTCTTATCTTGTTTATGTTTAATTTGTTTAACACTCTCTTCCGGTGCAGGCAAATCTTCCGGCATGGTGCCGCCAAGGTCTTCAATAGTTTTTCTAACTTTTTT
>DAOWGR010000082.1 GCA_030637365.1 Elusimicrobiota bacterium | reverse complement strand
TTAAGCCTTCTTTTATTTTTACGGCGGCTTTCGTAACGGGAAGCTTGAGCGCGAGCTTGTTTTTCCACATCATTCCGCGATAATGCGAATAAATAATATTGTAATAATTTATTCCCAAATCAAGATACGCCATTTTGAAAAATTGGGGGAAATTTTTATAGTTGAGCTTATTGACAACTTGATTCGTCCCCAATTCCGCGGACAAAGCTTTTACATTTTCGGCGGCTTTCATGATGAGTGAAAAAGCCCCTTTAGAATTAACCAGCCTGTCATGAACTTTGGCATTATGCCCGTGTATGGAAATATCAAACATATTAAAGCCGCTTTCAACCAAATGCCGGGTATAAGATTTATCCGAAAGCTTAAGCCCGTTTGTGCATATTTTCACGCAATCATAGCCTATTTTTCTCGCGAAAGCGGCAATTTTCCCTATATCATTATTTAACGAGGGCTCTCCCCCTATAACGGCCGCTATCCAACACCCTTGTTGTCTTCCTTCATATAAGGCGCGGCAAATCGTTTTAAAATCGGCATCGGGAAACCGCCCGAAATCTTTTTCTCCGTTATAACAAAACATGCATCTGTTATTGCATATTGAATTCACCGTTACTTCGCAGACCTTGGCTTTTTTATTAACGGGCCATTGGATGGTTTTAAGCCTGTCTGAAATAAAAGCGCCGTCCGCGCCGGGAAATTTGTCAATGATATATTTATAATTGGTTTCGCGCATATAAATTCCCGCTGCCATTATCTTTTATTCCTCTCTTTTTTCGCCGCGTTTATCAATATTTCCGACTGCCAGACAAAACCGGTTTCAATTCACAATCTCCGTACATATCCACATAATCTTTCCTCGGCCCCGCGCAAATTTTCCCCAGCGCGCAGCCTTTACACCGCGCGGGTTTTGTTTTTTCGTTCATATAGGTATAATCGCCGGCATCCAGCTTAAAAGCCTCTATGGACGCCTCTTTAAACTCTTTTATAAGACATACCGGCATGCCGTCAACAAGGCATTTGACGCCGTTGTCCGCGCAAAATTTGAGCGCGGAGCGCAAATACGGCGCGATTTCGCTTAAACGCGGAACAAGATAAGTTCTCTTTTTAACGGACCCTTTTATTTTTATCATATTGAACTCAATATAAGACACTCCGGGAAATCTGTCTTTTATAAATTCCGCGTACGCCCTCATGGTTAAATAATTAAGCTTGTTTATGACAAAAGTAAAACGAACGCGCTCTCCTCCCGCGCATTCAAACAATCTGCCTAAATTCTCAAGCCTTTTTTTAAAAAGCCCTTTGGTCTGAGTAAGCGCGTTGAAAATTTTTTCAATATGCGAGGGAAAATTCACATTAAACAATGTCACGCCGTCTCTGACCAATGACAATACGCTTTTTTTATCGGAAAAAGTCGCTCCGTTCGTGCACAAAATTATTTCTTTTACGCCTTTATTTTTCGCGAATCTGACCCAACGGCTCAAATCCCGGGAAAGCGTAGGCTCGCCGCCCTCTATTGAAATCGTATCTTTGCTGTTTAGCACGCAGTAATTTATCTCTTTTTCATTTTGAAGCCTGTCTTCTCCGACGGAAGAACAGAAAAGACACTGCTGATTGCACTTATCCGTCAGAAATATATTGGGCTCAAGCTCATTGGAAACGGGCCGAAAAGCGGCGTCGCTGTCCGACAAAGCGTACTTTGCCTGTAATTTCTTTAATATTTTTTCTTCAAAAAACGCGTGGCTTATTTCAAAAATCAAATTCTCGCCGTTCATTATCTCGCCGATTTCATAATTGCCGCCGCGCTCGCGAATTATGCCCCGCGAAACCAAATGGCGCAATTGATTGGAGAATTTTTCTTTAATATCTTCGCCGAATTTTCTTTTGAATTTTTTTATGGAAATTACGCGATCGTCAATAATTCTCATGATATGATTAATCATTTTCATCTTGAGCGTCAATTTTACGCCGGTTTCCGCGGGAAGACGGCCGCGCTTCAGACTATTCATATACGCCTTTAAAGACCGATGATTGCCGTAACGCGCTTTGTCAACGATTACGGACATGGAGCCAAGCCCCAATCCGGCAACCGAATGCCATCGCCCCTTTTCATCCTGCTCGCCGTAAGCGAGATAACTGCCCTCATAAATGCCGCGGCCGGGATAATCGCGTATGCCGCTGTTTACTTCCGTTTCATCGGCATCGCTTTTATAGCCTTTATTCTGAATTATCCCGATTCCTTTTTCCACAACCCGCGAAATTTCTTTCCTCCGCTTTTCGGTAATAATTCCGCCTTCTTTCGCGAAGCGCGTGTGCTTGGTCGGAGAAAAACCGTAAAGAACAATTCTGTCCGCGCCCCATTTAATCATTGTTTCCACATCATTAAGAAAACTTTTTTCCGTTTGTCCCTCAAGGCCGCACATTAAATCCACCGAAACATAATCAAATTTCGCTTGGCGGGCGTTTTTTATCACTTCGCGGACTTCGGCTTTTGTCTGCAAGCGTCCCGAGCGGCGCAGAACTTTATCGTCAAGGCTTTGCACGCCGAGCGCGAGGCCGTTAACGCCATTCTCTTTTAAAACCCCGAGTTTTCCAATATCCAAGGAATACGGGCTTGCTTCAAACACAATGCTTATCGGATTATTTCCAAATTGATTTCGTTCAAACTTAAAAATATCAAAAAGAAATCCAAACAGCTTTCTTATCTGGCTTTCGGATAAAAGCGAAGGCGTTCCGCCTCCCACGCGCACGCTTGAAATTCTTTTTGGAGAAAGCAAACCGCCTATTATGGACGCCTCGGCGTTCAGCGCGTTCAAATACTCGTCAATCCGGCAAGGATCATCCAATAATTTTGAATTCATGCCGCAAAAATTGCAAACACTCGCGCAAAAGGGAATATGCACATAAAGATCAACCGGAGCGTTTTTTATTTTGGATATCTCTCTCCAGGAATTTCTTAATAAAATATCATTATCCGTTTTATCCCAAGCTTGCGGAGGAGGATATATCAGAGGAGAATACGGAAGGGTTTCCGAATGCAGTTCTTGCAGTATTCTTTGAACAAGCCTCTTGCTAAGATTTGCCATATCATTTTCGGACGCATAACTTCAATTTATCCGCCGCTTTCAATATGCGAATATCCAAGCCGCGAGCAGGAATGTTCTCTAATTTAACGCTATCGCAGCCCGAATTTTTGGCTATAATCATTTGAGCCAGTATTTTTCTGTGATTGCTGTTTTTTAAAGAGATAACGGAAGAAGATTTTTGATTTTTGCCTATTTTAAAAACCGTTTTCAGTTTTTCAACCACTTTGCTTTCAAAAAAAACGCGCGACACTTCTATAACCACGCGATAACGATCTTTCTCGACAATAAAATATCCGGTCTTTTTTCTCCGTATCATCCCGCGCGAAATCAAAATTTTCATTTTATCGCTGAATTTTTCATCCAGAGAAACTCCAAACTCTATTTCAAACTGTTTGAAAAGAACGCGGCTGCTGTTGATAAAGTTCAAAATAATATGATTAAGCATATTGGTTTTATCAGTCAGCTCAATACCGGCGCAAACAGGCAAAATACCTTTCTTTAATTTGCTTGTATAGGCCGGCACCGATAAAAAATTTTGATAGCGCATATTCTGATTGGCGACAGACATCGCTCCGGCTCCCAAACTCAAAACCGAATGCCAGCATTCATTATTGTCATACTCGTCATAAGTATATGTATAAATCCTATCGCCGATGCCGCCCACAACTCCCCAATATTCATGAAATTCATCCTTGACCTTGTATCCGCGCGCTTTCAGCGCGTCAAAACCCTTTTTGGCCATAATCGCTATGGATTTTCTTTGCCTCGCCATCAGACTCCCGCCTTTCTTTGAAAACGGCGTAAGACCTGTCGGGCAAAATTCATACATCACAATTCTATCCGCTTTTAACTTTATAAGCGTGTCAATATCGCGGCAAAAACTCTCCGCCGTCTGCCCTTCAAGCCCATACATGAGATCATTGGCGATAAAAGGAATCCCCGCTTTGCGAATATTCAAATACGCGAGATGAACATCGGCCGCGGTTTGCGCCCGGTTGGTTTTGGCCAAAACCTTATCATCAAGGCTTTGCACTCCCATGGCAATCCAATGCGTTCCCTCTTCTTTAAGAACCTTTAGTTTTTCAGGCGTAAGAAATCTTGGATGAGCTTCAAATACCACTCCATGCGAAGGCGCACTGGAAAATCTGTCCGATTTAAAACTGAAAGCCTTGAATATGATATTAAAAAGCCTTTTTATCTGTTTTGGCGACAATAAAGACGGCGTTCCGCCACCTATGCGCAGTCCGTCTATTTTTCCCGGTGACAGCATGGAACCCAATACGCGGGCTTCTTTATCCAAAACCGTAAGATACTCGTCTATCTCCGAAGACTTTTTTAATTGTTTGGAATAAAGGCCGCAAAAATTGCAAACATTCGCGCAAAACGGGATATGAACATAAAGATCTATATGGCCATCCTGCTTAATGGTCTTCTGCCACGCCTTTCTTATCACACTCTCGTTATTCACCTTCCCCCAGGCCTGCGCGGGAGGATATATGGGAGGTGAAAAGGGAAGACTCTTGCAATGCAATTCATTCATTACCTTGTCAAATGTGTTTTTTTTCTTTTTTAGCGCCATTTTTATAACCCTCGTTTATTATATTAGTGATTATGAAATATATTGCAAAGCATTCAGTTTTCACTCGCTTTATGCCTGCCAAAGAAGAATGTCATATTCCCCCATACCGCAAAGCGGAATATCCGCCATTTTGCGTTCCGCCACATGATAAGTATAATTAACTATATGCTTGCTTGTAAAGGCGGAGTTTGGACTGACATACTGTGGCATAAAAAACCGCCGCGGTGGAGGAATAAATAAAAAAATGATATTCAAGCGAATTGTTTACGGCGCGCTGGCTATGTGTTGTTTAACGATAATTTGTCATAAAATCACTTCGGCAACCGAACAAGCTATTATTCAAAACAAGCGGATAAATTCGGAACAGCCCCGGTATTTCGCATGGCCGGAAGAAGTGGCGATAGATTCTTCCGGCAATATTTATGTCGCAGACAGCGGTCATCACCGCGTGCAGAAATTCAGCCCGGACGGAAAATTTTTAATGAAATGGGGCGGTGAAGGCTCGGGCAACGGGCAATTTGATTGGCCGGTCGCAATAACAATGGATTCTTCCGGCCATGTTTATGTCGCGGACAGCGGTAATGACCGCATGCAGAAATTCAGCCCGGACGGAAAATTTTTAATGAAATGGGGCGCTTCCGGCGAGGGCGACGGGCAGTTTAATTGGCCGGCCTCAATAACAATAGATTCTTTAAACAACATTTATGTCGTAGACACTGACAATGACCGCGTGCAGAAATTCAGCCCGGACGGAAAATTTTTAATGAAATGGGGCGCTTTGGGATCGGGCAACGGACAGTTTGATGAGCCGCGCGGAATAACAATGGATTCTTCCGGCAATATTTATGTCGCGGACAGAAACAATCACCGCGTGCAGAAATTCAGCCCGGACGGAAAATTTTTAATGAAATGGGGCGGTAAAGGCTCGCGCGACGGACAACTTGATTGGCCGGTCGGAATAACAATGGATTCTTCCGGCCATGTTTATGTCGCGGACAGCAATAATGATCGCGTGCAGAAATTCAGCCCGGACGGAAAATTTTTAATAAAATTGGGAGGTGAAGGCTCCGGCGACGGACAATTTAATTGGCCGGAAGATGTGGCGGTAGATTCTTTCGGCAATATTTATGTTTCGGATATTTATAATCACCGCGTGCAGAAATTCAACCCGGACGGAAAATTTTTAATAAAATTGGGCGGCGGGCGGATTGATTATCCTTTCGAAATAACACCGGATTCTTCCGGCCATGTTTATGTCTCGGGCGCTGATAATGACCGCGCGCGGAATTTTAGCCGTCTCGGAAGCATACCGAAAACGATAAAACAAGGCGAAACAATGAAAATCAATCTAAAGCCGACCGGACCGGGAAAAGTAACAGTCCGCGTATTTGCATTAAGCGGCCGGCTATTGTGGAAACAAAGCAAAAATGTGACCGACGCGAGCGATTATATAAACTGGGCGTATAAAAACAGCAAAGGCGGCGCGGTAGCTTCGGGCGCATATATAGTTTATGTGAAAGGCCCGGGACTTGACACAAAGAAAAAAGTGACCGTACTAAGATAGAAACCTTAGGCTCATTCCATAATTGGACAAGACCGGCCCTTGACGAAACCGAGCATTTCAGGTAGAATTGTCTATATAAGATAAATATTGAATCACGACATTGTGTTTGGGGAAATACAGTTCTATTTATCTGCGCGCATTATTCAAACATTTACCGGAGGGGATTATGAATAAAAAACAAGAGGATATGGAGAATGACAATTATTTGACCATTTCAGGCAAATGCAATCTCAATTGCGTGTTTTGCTCTGCCAAAAACAGGAATACCATTCAAAGCGCAGATGAAAATACATCAAACATTAAGGCGGCCAAAGGAGATGTGTT
>DAOWGR010000028.1 GCA_030637365.1 Elusimicrobiota bacterium | reverse complement strand
TGTTTAAAATTATTTTAGCGGGTTTTGTGTTGATAAAGGCATTTCGATATTTACCTGTAGGACCAGAGTCTCCCAGCGCGGTCGCTTGGAACAACGAACCTTTCGGTTCATTAGATGCAGAAAGCTATGTCTTTCTGCCTTCCGTATTACTGCCGCACTGTTTTCTGTTTTTATGCTTTTTTCTTTTTCACCATTAAAAGTTTTTCTATATCAATTTTATCTTGGGCGCGTCCCGCTTTCTTTTTTGACTTTATCAAATTATCCAAATCAATTATATTCATTCCAATATCTCCATATTTGGTTTTTGACTTTGTCTTCCAAGCTTTTTCAAAATCTATACCGAATAAATTAGTCAAAATATCAATTCTTACAGGTTCTATTCCCATTTGATAAATAATATCCTTTTTCATAAAATCTTCTTCCGCGATTTTTTCCAACGGAGCGCCAAATTTCGCTAATGCTTTATAAAGTCCTTTTATATTTTCAGTTTCCTTTTTTACCCAAATATCCATATCCTTTGTATATCGCGGATCGGTATAATAAATTACGGCATAAGCGCCTATTATTAAATATTGCACTTTATATTCGTTTAATATTTTCAATAGTTCGCTGTAATCTTGGTTTAATTCCATTTTTTCCTCTAATCTTGTGAAATTCTCCTATCATTTCCCATGCCGCCGCAAATCTTGACTGAACTCCGCATTTCTGCCAAAATTTAATATCCCAATCATCATTTGAATCTTTGATTTTTATCATTCTTGCCATGATGATTATTCTTTTCTTTTTCACCTTAACATCTCCTTCTTGCAGTTATCTCATGCTTTATTGCCTTTTGTATAACTGCCGTGTTGCTTGCTTGCCGTTTCTTGTGACTTGTCTTTGGCAACCTGGTGACCTGTAATTGTCCTTGGACAATTACAATGGTATATTTCCGCCCGTGACATCTGTTCCGGGTTTCTTTTTATTGAACAATAATTCAAAGGCGTTTATCAATCTGCTTCTCGCGTTCAGCGGTTCTATTACTTCATCAATTGAACCTCTGGATGCTGTTTGATAAGGCGAGGCGAATTTATCGGCATATTCTTGCGACAGTTTTAATTTAAGTTCGTCAATTTCTTCTGGTTTGCTGTTCTTTAGTTCTTTTGAATAAAGAATTTCAATGGCGCCGCGAGGCCCCATAACGGCAATTTCGGCGTTTGGCAGAGAGAAATTTATATCTCCTCTCAAATATTTGGAACTCATGGCGATATAAGCTCCGCCATAAGCTTTTCTTAAAACAAGGGTTACCTTGGGCACTGTGGCCTCTGAATAGGCGTAAAGAAGCTTGGCGCCATGCCTTATTATGCCGGCATGTTCTTGTTTTACTCCGGGCCAATAACCGGGAACATCCACAAGCGTTAAAATGGGAATATTGAATTTATTTAAAAATCTTATAAATCTCGCCGCTTTATCCGAAGCGTTTATATCCAACGCTCCCGCCATATGCGAAGGATTATTCGCTATTACGCCGACGGTCATGCCGCCGAGTTTCATAAAACCGGTAACAATGTTCTTGGCAAAATGATGATGCACTTCAAGAAATTTATGGTCGTCTGACAGCCACCAAATTATATGATGCACTCTATAGGGTTTGCGCGGGTCCACTCCGCATAATTTTTCCAATAGAGGGAGTTTTCTGTCTATGGGATCTTTTGTTTGGGCAATAGGAGCTCTTTCCTCATTATTTTGAGGGAGAAAAGTTAAAAGCTCTTTTACTTGCCGGTAGCAATCGGGTTCGCTCTTGGCCACAAAATGACAAACGCCGCTTTTTGAAGCATGCGTCATGCTTCCCCCCAATGTTTCAAAGTCAACATCTTCGCCGGTGGCGGCTTTTACCACATCGGGGCCTGTCACAAACATATTGCTTATGCCTTCAACCATAAATACGAAATCGGTTAAGGCCGGCGAATATACCGCTCCGCCGGCGCAAGGTCCGACTATTATTGATATTTGCGGAATTTTACCGGAACTTTTGGTATTTCTATAAAATATTTCTCCATAACCGTCCAAACTGTCCACGCCTTCCTGTATTCTGGCGCCGCCGGAATCCAAGATGCCTATAACGGGAATTTTTGATTCAAGAGCAAGGTCCATGATACTCGTTATTTTTCTGGCGTGAGCAAGGCCCAAAGAACCGCCAAGCTGAGTAAAGTCCTGAGAGAAAACGGCGACCTGTCTGCCGTCAATTTTTCCAAACCCGGTAACAACGCCGTCGCCTTTGATTCCTTTATCTTTAAGTCCGAAATCGGTGCTTCTTGTTTCAACCAAAAGGCCTATTTCCTGAAAAGAACCCTCATCCAATAAATAAGAAAGTCTTTCTCTGGCGGTAAGTTTGCCTTTGGCTTTTTGAGCCTCTATTCTTTTAGGGCCGGCTCCCAGCAAAGCTTGCTCTTTGATTTCTCTAAATCTTTTCAAACTTGCCGGCACTTCTCTAAGTCTTTTTTTTCGCTCGGCTTTGGAAATCTTTTTTGTAGTTGTTTCTTCAGAGTGTCTTATAAATTCTTCCGGCATTAAAGCCTCCTTATTTATTGTTGTTCAGTATTAGCGCGTTAACAAGGGTGTTTTGGTTGGTCCTTATTCCTTGTTGCCTAATAACCTAATTGCTCAATAACCTAAATGATTATTGATTGATAATAATTTTCATAAAACCGTTCACTTATGATATCAAATTTCGGCTTGCCCATTTTTTCATACTTTTGCAGAGCTTTATTAAAGAATTTTATTTCTCCGTCTATTTTAATATCAAGCAAATTCGCCGTCAGGCCAAGTCCCAAAGCTTTTAAGACTGATTCTTTAATTGTCCATAGTTTTGTTAAATGCTCGGGCGAGCCGGTTTTAACTTCCTCTTTATGAAAATAATCTTCAATCCAAAATTTGCTTCTTACTTCTATTTTTTCAATATCCATTCCCAAAAAACTGCAATTTTCATTCTTAACAACGGCTCCCGCCCAATCGCCGCTATGGGTTATGGACAGTAAATATTTTTTATTGTTTAACAGGCAGACAGGTCTTCCGCTCAAGTCATAAGTTATGGGAATATTTTTCGGGTTTAAGGATGAATTCAAAAAATTGCCAATAACGGCTTTTGCCGCGAATCTTCCCGCGAGCCATTCCTTTTGCCGTTTTGGAACTTTAAAAGAAGAATATTTTTCCAATTCTTCAGTTGAAAGTATTTCATCGGGATGTCTGATATCGTTTATGCCGACTCTTTCAATAGTATATTTGCTAATTGTCATCATAAGGTTTTTGCGACTTTGCTGTTACCTGTGATTTGTGAACGGCGTAAATACGAAAATAGGATGATAAGTTGATACGGAAAAAGGAATGCCTGATTCATATATGTTATTTTATATCCTTTGCTGTTTTTTAATCACTCAATTTCTTAATTTCGCAATCTTTTTTCCTCGCTGTCACTGGTGACTAAAAAATGCGTTAAACGCATTTTTTATATCTTCGTCGGTATTGCCACATAATTTATAATTTCTATATATATATTGCCGTTTTCATCAAATACGAAAGCGTCATACGCGCTCTTGCCGGCGGAGTTTACGCCTTTATAAATTGAGTAGACATAAAGCGTTTCGGCGGTTCTGTCATTATTATGAATAATGATTTCATCAACGGCGTCCGGCAAAGCCATTTTGCTCTCAAAATGAATATCTCTATAGCCGCAATTTTGGAAAGCGGCTTCTATGGCCATGGGATGGGCGATAAGTTTTTCATCTTTATTTTGCCACAAAGGCATTGCGGGTGTTTTAAAGACGCCAAGAACTTTATCTTTTTCAAGCGATATTATTCCGTCCAAAACCTGAAAGCTCGGTCCATGAAAATAAACTTTGTAAATGTCCTCTTTATTTATTTTGTATTTCTTTTTTTGCGGCAAGGCGGGTTTTTCAATGGAATTCCATTTGCTTTTAAAGTTTTCAGCGGCTTTTGCCGTGAAATGCGTTCTTGTTTTTCCCAATTTAACCCCTTTTGAATTTATAAAGTCGGATTCCATTTTCATGCCGATTAGACTTTTTCCTTCTTTTTCCGCCGTGATTTTTATTCTGGCCGGTTTGTTTTTTAAAAGTTTAATGGGCAGTTGAAAGCGAATATCCTTAAGCGTTTTCGGGTTTTTGCCTAAAGTGAAAGCGGCGGTTTGCGCGAATGTTTCTATGCCCATTACTCCGGGAACATAAGGCGTGCCGTTTATGGAATGGTCCAAAAGATAAGGATCATCGGCTATATTAAACTCTTTTACTCCTTGAGCGCCATTGCCGGTTTTTTTTGCTTCCTTAATGAAATGAAAACCGCTTCCTCCTTCGCTTCCTTCGGAAAATTCCATTCCATCGGCCAACTCCAATTGGTTGTCCCAATCCATTTTTCCGAGGCTTGCCGAAAGCACTATTTCAGGCTCGGTCCCATAAACAAGTTCATCGGCTATTGTAAGCATGCCTTCATTGGGATAAATAAAGTCCACTTTTTGGGATTTAAGAAATGCCTCAACGCCCGGTCTTATTGCCATGCCGATATTGGCATAGGCCGTCATATCCACGGCAACAGCCCGCGCGCCTTTATTTTGCAGGCTTATGGAGAGCTTTGATATATAATCGCTGGCGGCCGCGTAATCCGATTGTCCGAGATTTCCGAATTTTCCGGCTATGGATGAAATCATAACCCAGAAGCCTCTTTCTTTAACTATTTCAGAGTGCAGAAGATTCATCGCGCTATTGGCTTTGGTATTAAAAACCGCGTAAAACTCATCTATGGTTTTATCCGCGATAAGTTTGGAGCGTTCAAGTCCGGCAAAGTGAATTACGCCGTCCAGTTTGCCGAATTCTTTTCTAATGCTCTCAATTGTTGAATTGAATATTGCCGGGTTGTTTAAGTCGCAGCAATAATATGAGACTTTAGCTCCCACGGCTTTCAATTCTTCTATGGTTTTATAAAGCAGAGCGGAATCTTTAATTTTTGTAAATTCCCTTTCAAGTATAACGGGAGTGGCTTTTTTTCCGCTTGATTTCAAGTCTTGCCAAAGTTTGGCTTTAAGGTCTTTAAGTTGATTCTCATCCATCTTTGCCCATTCGGCCGATTCCAGCGCGAGGTTGATGATGTCAAAAATAATTATATGCGGCTGATATTTTTCCGCCATAATTTTGCCGAATAAGGCGCCCAAACCTCTGCCGCCGCCGGTGATAAGGATCTTCTTGCCTCTTAAATCAAGCTTTTCGGTTTTTGTTTCCAGTGATTGGGGCGTCATCATCAAGGTATGGCGTTTATTGCCGTCATAAGAAAGCGCCAAACGGGAATCCGAATATATTATTTCAAAGAAGGTTTTTTGGCTTATAAGGTCCGGGCTCGCGTTTGGAGCAAAGTCTATAAGCTTTACCGCGCATTTTTCCAATTCTTTTCTGGCGCATAGCGCTATGCCATTGATGGCGCCATAGATTGGGTCATAAGTTTTTTTTGTTTTATAGCCCATATGGCCGTCAGCTGTGGTGACTATCGCCATGAAAGTTGAATAGCCGTTTTCCGGGGTGTTTAGGGCTTTATTAAAATGCTTAATGGCCAGGAATAAAGGCATGGCATAATGCTTAAGGTCATCAAAGGCCGCGGTTTTTTTGCCGAGGTTTTTTTCAATTGCTCCCAACAGATAAATAATGCCCTGAACATTATTGTGTTTGGCGGCAAAATCCTTTATGTTTTTTTCAACCGTTTCAATATCATTCCAGTCATTAACTGTGGTATTTGCCGCTTTTATTTTTAAGGAAGTAAAAATATGCGAGGTTACTTTCAGTTTTGAAAGCTCAGCCTTAAAAAGTTTTGTTAATTCCTCATTGTCTGAAAATATAATGACAGGTTTTTTTGGCGATAATTTTCTAACGGTTACTTTATCCGCTTTTGAAAGAACGGCTTTTGGAATATATCTTATATGCCGGTTAGCTTGCGCGGCTTCAGGTTCCGGTTCGGTGACCGCAATTTTTGTGGCCGTTGCAGTTTCCGTTTGTTCTCCGTTAACTGCCGCGCTGCCGCGCTGCCGCGCTGTCGCGCTGGAATCAGCGCTCGCGCTGATGCCTTTCTCATCCATAACGAATTTAACACAATGCCGGATAGTGGGATAATCTTTAAGCGATAAATTATCGTTTTTCGGCAGGCTGAAATGCTCGCGCATAGAGGCGAATAATTCGGCTTGTTTAACGGTGTCAATGCCGAGGTCGGCTTCCATATCAAGGTCAAGCTCAAGCATATCTTTGGGATAACCCGTTTTATCGGTCAGCATATCAAGAATATCTTCCTTAATTTTT
>DAOWGR010000152.1 GCA_030637365.1 Elusimicrobiota bacterium | reverse complement strand
CAGTTCCTAAGAAAAAAACAGAAAACAATAAAATTGTCAGACCGCTTCTTTACAACTTTTTCCTTATATTCCGCCTTCCGGCATCTTGCTTCTTATTTCCGGCCTTCTCTAAACTCAATAAACGCGTCCACCACAATAATATATAATAAAAGCCGGCTTTAAGGAGAATTATGCATAAAGAACTGATACTTGATTTCACAAAAATAGTCGGTGAGGGAAAAGCTTTGGGAAGGACCAAAGGAAAAGTGGTTTTCTCTTACGGCGTGCTTCCGGGAGAAACCGCGAAAGTCCAAGTGGTTCGCGAAAAAAGAAATTTTATAGACGCCAAGCTTATTGAGATAATTAAGCCGTCGCCCGAAAGAATAGAGCCTCTGGAAGACCATTTTACAAGCTGCTCGCCTTGGCAGATTATGAATTATGATTATCAGTTAAAAACCAAAAAAAACCTTATTGAAGACCTTTTATATCAGACTACGAAAGAAACCGTTAAAATTGAAAATTTTTATCGCGCCGAAAAAATTTTCGGCTATCGCACCAAGATAGAATACAGCTTCACCCAAAATGCCGAAGGCAAACTTCGCTTCGCTTTTCACAAGCGCGGCTGCTGGGGAGAAAAACATATTTTGGAAAACGGCTGCGCTCTTATGAGCGAAGAAACGAATAAAACGGCTCTTAAAATTCTGGATATTTTAAACTCCAAAAACATAGCCTTGGAAGATTTAAAAACACTGGTATTCAGAGAATCAAAACATCTCAATGAAAGAATAGCCGTACTTTATGTGAAAAATAAGGACATCAATCTCGGCGAATTTCAAAACTATGATGGGCGCCGTATCAAGGCGTTATGCGCATCAGACGGCCAAATGGACGGGCTTAACGGCTTCATTATCGCTTATTCCAATCCTTTAAGCCCTATGAGCGTGGCAACGGAAATAATCTATCAAAGTGGCTCGGATTTTATAACGGAAGAACTTCTCGGCAAAAAATTTTCTTACGGTTATGACTGCTTTTTTCAAAATAATATAGATCTTTTTGAAAAAGCCCTTGAAGAAATTAAAAAAAGCGCTTTTAAATGCTCCAAAATAATAGATCTTTATTCCGGCGTGGGCTCCATAGGCTTAAGCCTGGCGGACATGGCCGATAAAATTTATGCCGTGGAATCGGTTGAAAACGCCGTTAAATACGCCCGAATAAACGCGGAACAAAATAATATTTCAAACTTTGAAATTTTATGCTCAATGTCGGAAAAAGCGAACGCCGATATTTTCAAAGGAACCGATATTCTCTTATTGGATCCGCCGAGAGCTGGCATTCACAAAAAAGTGATAAAAGCCATATTTGAAATACTTCCGAAAAGAATTATTTATTTGTCCTGCAATCCCATCACGCTGGGAAGGGACGCGGCGTTCTTTCTTGAAAAATACGATATTATCAAAACCGCGGGCTTTGATTTTTATCCAAACACGCCGCATACGGAAACATTGATTGTTTTTGAAAGAAAGAATTAAATCTTGCCGGGAAATTTTCCTATGACTTGCCTGGAAAAAATTGAAGATTCATAAGCCAAAGGCTTGTTTTTTATTTTCTCCATCCAGTTCTTCGCCACCTGCCCCAGAAATCCTTTTACAAAGCTTTTGGGCATCTTGATTTTTAAAACTTCTTCAGACAAAAGCAAAATATTACCTCTATCCGGCAAAGACCAAAAAGACAATTCTCCGGCGACCATTCTTTTATTATAAATGCCGGCCATAACATCATTGAAATCGGTAACATTAACGCTGACGATGGCATCAACATTAAGCCACTCGCATATCTTTTTCTCCTCAACTCTTCTTAATTGCCCCCCGTCGCTAAAACCGTTTTCGCGCAAAAGAGCGTCAGTTTTTTTAATGGATAAAATATCATATCCCGATTCCCTTAAACCCTCATAAATCATCTTTCTAAGCATAACGGGGCCGTCCATGCTTACAACTTCGCTGGCAAAAGGCAAGATCGCGATTTTATAATCAAACCATTTGAAAGACTTTGTCTCAAGCTCTAT
>DAOWGR010000066.1 GCA_030637365.1 Elusimicrobiota bacterium | reverse complement strand
TTTTAAAATATACGGTTCCACCGATACGGACGGAATTGATTCATTAACGGGCGATATAGGCAGCGGAGTTGTTGTCGCTGACGATATTGTGATAAGCAATATTCCCGTTACAAAAGGCGCGGTGGGAGATGTTTGCGCCGATTTTGCGAACGAGTCATTTTTCGCTCCCAATCCTTATATCGGAACAAACGGCTATTTTAAAATAAAGATTCCGGAAACCGGCGATGTTTCGCTCAGAATTTATAATATTGCCGGCGAGTTGGTGTTTAAAGATGAATTTTTAAGTCAGGCGTTTGACAGTTATGTATCGGGCGCTTGCAATGGCTATTATTGCTGGCCAAAGACAAATTTATCCGGCGCTAAGGTAGTTCACGGGGTGTATTATTATGTTTTGCGTTTTAAGGCTACTCAAGGCACCAGAAATATATGCCAGACGGTTAAGAAGATACTCGTGCCGTAAAAAAAAGGCGTTAAGCGCCTTTTTTAAGCGCTACAGCGCGATAGTGCGGAAGAGCGAAAGAAACAGCAAGAAGTCGGAGGAATAAGAAAATAGGAGTATGGATTTTTTAGTTCTTTATAACTTACGCGCCATTGCACTTGTGCGCTTGTGAACTAAAAAGGCACTTAGCCTTTTTATGAGGAGAATTTATGAAATTTAAAAAAATTATCTTATTTGCGGCGCTTATGCCGTTGATGCTTAAATTCGCTTATTGCGCGGATTCAAAAGTCGGAACCGGCGGAGCGGTATTTCTTAAAATACCGGCGTCCTCCGCTCGCGGGCAAGCTTTGGGTAATTGCGGAGCCATTATTGAAGGAGCCGAATCAATGCCCTTGAATCCCAGCGGCATAGCTTCTTCACAAATGAGAGAATTAAGTTTTTCGCGTTTAAGCTGGTTTGAGGATTATACCGGCCAATATATCGGTTATGTTCATCCTGTGGGCAGGGCCGTTATGGGTTTTGGTTTTGGATATTACGGCGTTGAAAATTTTGATTCCAGAGATATTGACGGCAAGCCTTTATACAGCGATAATATTAAAGTGAAAAACGGCTATATGTCTTTTACTTTGGCAAAAGCGTTTTTACTTGAGAAATTTCTTCTTGGCGCGAGTATAAAAAGGGTGATGGAGGATAGTTCGGGGTTTGATAACAGCAAGAAATATGAAAATACAGTTTTTGACCTGGGCGCGATGATAAAGCTTGGCCGTAAATTTATTTTTGGCTGGTCCGGTCAGAATTTTGGCGATCAAAAAAAAGTCGTTCAGATTCAGCGGCTTGGTTTGTCATGGAAACTGAATCCTTTTATGACTGTTTTGGCGGAAAGTAAATCTTATTCCGATTCAAAAAGTAAAACGGGCGTGGGTTTTGAATTTAATCTTCCCGAAGAGCTTTTGCAAGTTGGAAAGGTGTCTTTGCGAATCGGCTATACTCCCATGGATAATCATGGCGAAAATATGGAAGGCGGTATTTTGGACAGATTCGGTTTAACCGATAAGCATGGAGTGTCTTTTGGTTTTGGAATATACAGTTTGCAGTCTTTGGGTTACGGATTTGGTTTGGATTATGCTATGGTGCCTTATGGCGCTTTGGGAAAAACAAGTCAAATATCGCTAAAGATGCAATTTTAACAATAAAAAAAGGCACAAAGGCACCGAGGCACAAAGTGACAGTGAGGAAATATGAAGGCAGGATTTAAATTAAGAAGAGGGCAGACCGCAATTGAGTATTCTTTGATTATGTTGGCGCTTCTTTTTGTTTTTAGCATGATGTATCGTTCTTTGCAATGGTATTTATCAAAAGAGCTTAAAAGTGGTGGAATTATCATATTGAGAATGTATAAAGAAGATCCATGGTAGAACGACAGAATATAGAATTTACAATGAAGAATGTGACAGAAGATTGGCAACAGTAAAGAAAAAGCAAAGGAAGCAAGAGATGATTTTTTTTATAAAATTTAGGGAGTGATGAAAAAGTCAATATCTCAATTCTGAATATAATATATAATATAAAGTATATATATAGAGCGGAGGATAAAAGAATGATAACTCACATGTACCTTATACTGAAAATGAAAGCGGATGAAGCGTTAAGAAACAGAAAAGGCCAAAATACGGTTGAATATTTGCTTATGTTGGCGGTTGTTGTCGGAGTTGTTTTAATCGCGGGCGTAGCGCTTAAAAAATATATGCCGGGACTTTTTAATCAGA
>DAOWGR010000021.1 GCA_030637365.1 Elusimicrobiota bacterium | reverse complement strand
ATGACTATGATGAACCTTGCCAAAATCATGGCTCCAAAGTGCAAGATAAAAATAACTGGCATAAGACCGGGTGAAAAACTGCATGAGTGTTTGTTAACCGATGATGAATCAAGACATTCGGTTGAATTTAAAGATAAATTTGTCATTTTGCCGGAGCATCCGTCATGGAATAGCAAAAATTATAATGGTGGAAAAAAATTGCCCGATGATTATCGCTATTCAAGCGATAATAATAAAGAATGGCTGACAGGCAAACAATTATTGAAGATGATATGAGATTTATTCCCTATGGCAAACAGTCTTTGGATAAGAAAGATATAGCCGATGTAATGTCTGTTTTGAAAACCGATTGGATAACGCAAGGTCCGAAAATAAATGATTTTGAAAATGCTTTAAGCCATTATACTGGCGCCAAATATGCCGTTGCCGTTACAAGCGGAACGGCGGCTTTGCATCTGGCCGCGATAGCCGGCGGGATTTCAAAAGGCGATGAAATAATTACATCTCCGATAACATTCGCCGCTTCTTCAAATTCCATACTGTATGCGGGAGGCAGACCCGTTTTTGCCGATGTGCAATCTGATACCGCGAATATTGAACCAAAAGAAATTGAAAAGAAAATTACAGGGAAAACAAAGGCAATTATTCCGGTGCATTTTAGCGGGCAGTCTTGTGAAATGGACAGGATAAGCAAAATAGCCAAGAAGCATAAGCTTATCGTTATAGAAGACGCGGCGCATGCTTTGGGTTCGCTATATAAGGGGTCTAAAGTCGGTTCCTGTAAATATTCCGATATGACTATTTTCAGTTTTCATCCGGTAAAACATATAACTACGGGCGAGGGCGGAGTCGTTTTGACCAATAATAAAAAGCTTTATGAAAAGCTTCTTATGCTGAGGTCGCATGGAATTACAAAGGATAAGAGTTTATTTGAGAATGCCGATGAAAATTGCGGGGCGTGGTATCATGAAATGCGGATGCTGGGATTTAATTACAGAATAACGGATTTTCAATGCGCTTTGGGAATATCGCAATTAAAGAAACTTGATGGTTTCGTATGAAAAAGAAGAGAATTGGTGAAGCTTTATAATGCGGGGCTTTCTAAAATAGACGGACTTGTTTTGCCTGTTGAAAAGACTTATGGAAAATCCGCGTGGCATATTTATTGCGTGAGAGTAAGAGACGCTAAAATCAGAAAAAAAGCTTTTGAGTTTTTGCGAAAGAATAATATCGGAGTTCAGGTTCATTATATTCCGGTATATTGGCATCCGTATTATCAAAAACTCGGGTATAAAAAGGGTTTATGTTTTAATGCCGAGAAATTTTATCAGGGAGAGATAACCCTTCCTTTATATCCGACCATGACTAAAAAAGAAGTTTCTTTTGTGATTAAAAAACTTTTAACCCTATTAAAAGGTGTTTGAATGCGAACAGGCGTAATTATACAAGCAAGAATGTCGTCAACAAGGCTTCCGGGTAAAATCGCGAAAGAATTGCCTTATGGAAGCGGTATAACCGTTTTAGAGCAGGTGATAAGACGATTGAAAAAATGCAAGCAAATAACCGATATTATTGTGGCGACAACAACGGATAGAGAGGATATAAAAGCGGTAAAACTCGCAAAAAAAGAAAAAGTCCATTTCTTAAGGGGTTGAAAGGAAGAGTTTCTTTCAAGATATTATTTCGCGGCCAAAAAATATAAATTGGATACAATAGTCAGAGTTACCAGCGATTGTCCCTGCATAGATTTTAATGTGGCGGATGATATGATAAAGTCGCATTTTAAATCCAAAGCCGATTATACTTCCAATACCGTTAAACGCTCATTCCCTCACGGTTTGGATATTGAAGTTTTTAGTTTTGAGGTTCTTGAAAAAATTCATTCAATAGCTAAAAACAAATATGAGAGAGAGCATGTTACTTTGGGCATTTATAAAAGACCTGAAATGTTCAATATTAACTCCGTTAAGTCTTCTTTGCCGGTTTTTGCCCGTAATATAAGAATAACCGTGGACACAATTGAGGATTACGCTCTTTTATGCGCGGTTTATGATTTTCTTTATAAGAAAAACAGGTTTTTCACATCAAAGGAAATAGCCGAACTTTTTAAAAATAAGCCGTGGTTATATTTGATAAACAAAAAAGTGAAACAGAAGAAAGTTTTTAATAATCTGAATGATGAATTGAAAGAGGCTGTTAATGTGTTGAATTCACGGGATTTAAAAAGAGCTGAAAATTTTATCGCGAAGAATATAAAAAAATGAAAGTCACTATTTTGACGGAAGGCGGGAGCAATATCGGTTTTGGGCATATTACGCGCTGCATAGCTTTGTATCAGGCGTTCAATAAAAAAGGTTTTGCGGTAAATATGCTGATAAACGGAGATGACAGCGTTAAACCGCTTCTTAAAGGTTTGCGATATAATTTGTGTGATTGGCTTAAGAAGGCCGCCGGGCTTGAAAAATATATTCCAAAAGCGGATATTGCCGTCATAGATTCTTATTTGGCGCCTAAAAGAATATACGAATTTGTTTCCAAAAAAATTAAAACTGTTGTTTATATAGACGATTTTAAAAGAATAAGCTATCCCAAAGGTATTGTTGTTAACGGAGCCATTGGCGCGGAAAAAATAAAGTACCCCGCAAGAAAGGGAGTTAAATATCTTTTGGGAACCAAATTTACGCCTTTAAGGAAAGAATTTTGGTTGGCTCCCAAAAAGAAGATAAGAAAACATATAAAGAATGTTCTTATATCTTTCGGCGGGACGGATACTGCCGGTCTTGCTTGTAAATTGGAGGATTATTTAAAAGAAAGATATGATTTTGATATTACCGTGATTAATGCGAAAAATCGTCTTTCGGCGTCAAAGATTAAAAAAGAAATGCTTAAAACCGATCTGTGTATTTCAGCTTGCGGCCAGACCACTTATGAACTTGCGCGATGCGGCGCGCCCACTATCGGAATCGGGTTTGCCGATAATCAGAGAACAAACATAAAAGGGTGGAAAGCGGCGGGTTTTATGGAATTCGCGGGGTGGAAAACAAACGGTAAGCTTTTTAAAAATATAATCGATACAATAAATGGTTTGGATTTTGAGAAACGCAAAATTTTAAGTATTGCCGGCAGCAAGCAAGTGGATGGCAGAGGCGGAGACAGAGTTATAAAAAATATTTATAATTAAAGATGAAATCGGTTGTTTGGGAATTATGACTAAAAAAAAGAAAATAGTGTTTATGGGCGGAAATCAAGTGGGGATTATTGGCTTTTTGTCGTTAATGGCCAAAGGATATGATATTGCGGCTATGGTTGCTTATAGCCAAGACTTGGCGAAAATCGCGAGAACTTTTTCCGTGCCATGTTATGAAACCATAAAAGACGAAAATTTTAAGAAGGCGGCCAAGAACGCGGGTTTATTGGTTAGTGTGCACGGTAGAGAAATTGTTAACGCTGAAATGCTGGCAATGTGCGGACGCGCGATAAATGTGCATCCGTATCTGTATAAATACAAGGGTGCAAATCCTGTCGGCAGAGCTCTTGCTGAAAGGAATTTTAACGCGAGTGTGGGTGTTCATAATATGACGGAGTATTTGGATGAAGGAGAAGTTATTGTTGAAGAATTTGTGGATGTTTCAGGGGCATCCACGGTTAATGAAATATATGAAAAACTTTATTCTTATTATTGTGTCGCGCTTTTAAAGGCGCTAAAAAATATCTAAAAAAACATGGAACTTAAAATAGGAAAGACAAAAATCGGCTCTTCAAACAAAGTTTTTGTAATTGCCGAATTATCATGCAATCATTTGAATAAATATGATTTAGCCGTTAAAACAATAAAAGCGATGAAAGAAGCGGGCGCTGATGCCGTTAAAATACAGACTTATACTCCCGATACGCTTACAATTAATCATCGAAATAAATATTTTAAAATAAAAGGCGGCACGCTTTGGGACGGTAAAACCCTTTATCAGCTTTATAAGGAGGCGTATACTCCTTGGGAATGGCAGCCTAAACTTAAAAAATATGCGGAGTCGCTGGGGTTAATCTGTTTTTCAAGTCCCTTTGATAAAACAGCGGTTGATTTTTTGGAAAAACTTAAAGTCCCGGCGTATAAAATCGCCTCTTTTGAAATAACGGATATTCCGCTTATAGAGTATGTCGCTTCCAAAAAAAAGCCGATAATAATTTCAACAGGTGTGGCAAAATTAGACGAAATATATGGCGCTATTAACGCTTGCAAAAAAATGGGCAATAATAAAATAGCGCTTTTAAAATGCACTTCATCTTATCCCGCTCCTTATGAAGAAATGAATTTAAATACCATTTGTGATATGGTTAAAAAATTTAAGCGCGTGGTAGGCCTTTCCGATCACTCTTTGGGAAGTTCAGCGGCTATTGCTTCGGTCGCGCTTGGCGCGAAAATAATAGAGAAACATTTTATTTTAAATAGAAAACTGGGCGGTCCTGACGCGGCGTTTTCAATGGAGCCTGCGGAATTTAAAAAAATGGTTGATTCTATTCGCGAGGCTGAAAAAGCGTTGGGAAAGGTGGAGTATAAGTTATCCGCCAAAACAAAGAAAAGCAGGATTTTTTCCCGTTCGCTTTTTGCCGTCAGCGATATAAAAAAAGATGAATTGTTTACGGAAGAGAATACGCGTTCCATCAGGCCCCATTATGGCTTGGAACCGAAATATTTGCCAAAAGTGTTGGGCAAAAAGGCCGGCAGAAACATTTTAAAAGGCACTCCTATAAGCTGGAAATTAATAAAATAAAATTATGAAATGCGATATAGTCATTATTGTGGACCATAAATGGCGAGATTTGCCGGGCATGGCATTGCTTGCGGCTGTTTTGGAAAAAGATTATGGATATTCCGTTCGTCTTATTCCGTATAGTTTGTGGCAGGAAGCTCTTGTTTGTGACAGGCCTCAAGTTCTTTGCGTGAGCGTTTTATACGGAAAAAGAGGCAAGGAGATAATAAGGGTTTGCAAAGAGATAGGAACCAAAATAGCCGTTATTATGACTGAAGGGCGACCAAATTTATTGGAAGGAATGAGATATACAACGGGCAGGGGTTCAAATTCCAAGTATGCCGATTTATGGTTTACCTGGAGCGATACGGTAAGAAATTTTATGATTGAAGAAGGAGTTCTTCCACCTGAAAAAATTGTAACCGCGGGTTCGAATCGGTTTGATATTTATAAAGAGCCGTATAACGCGATTTTGATAAAGCGGGAAAAATTTATTTTAAAATACGGCTTAAATCCCAATCTTCCCGTTATCAGCTGGGCCACTAATTTTACCAATGCCAAATTTTATAAGAAAAACAGTGAGTTTTTGATAAAGGATTGGAATGATTTGGGTTTGACCAAATACAAATCCTATTCAAATCCTTTGGAAGTGGCGAAATTGGACTGGGAAACGCGAAAGGAAAGCGCTCGCGTAATGAAGGAAGCGCTTAGGGCTTTGCCCAATGTTCAGTTAATGGTAAAACCTCATCCTTCCGAAAATCATAAATTTTATGAAGATTTTGCGGCTGAATGCGGAAAAGAATTCGGTAATAGAGTCGCTTTTATCGGTTTTGAATATATTTGGGATCTTTTGAACGCGGCGGATATTCATATTCATCGTCTTTGCACGACCGGAGTGGAAGCGTGGTTTTTAGATGTTCCGTCCATAGAACTGCATGTTAAAGATTATGCGCCGTGGTCAATCAAGCTTCCGGGCGCGGCGGCCGAAGCGGTAAAAGGCAATGATATTGTTACAAGTGCAGATGGTTTGATTGAGAGGATTAATTATTATTTAAAAGGCGGGAATCCTTCAGAGCGGCAATATAAATCGCGTCAAGAATATATAGAGAAATGGCTGGACAAGATGGATGGTAAAAGAACCCGCGAATATGCCGGGCATCTGAATTCTTTGGTTGGTTCTAAGCGAAAAATCAAGAAACTTAAATTAAATCGTTTGAATCTTAAGATTTACGCGAAAACCGCCATTACTAAAATGCTGGGAAATAATCCTCGCGAAAAACTTAAATTTTGGAAATTAAAGAAAAGCAAGATTGATCATATCGGGCATGTTGATAAGGTGATAGTGGAAAATGATATTGCCGTGTATTCCGCCAAAATGAGAGAAATTGTGAAAGACCGCCGGTTTATTTAAGATTCTACAAATACTTAAAAATTGATAGAATAGTATATGTAAATCGGTTATACATTATGAATATTGTTATCATACCGGCAAGAGGCGGTTCTAAAGGAATACCTCTTAAAAATATTGTGAATGTGGCGGGAAAGCCGCTTATCGCGTGGAGCATATTGCGGGCAAAAGCCGCCAAATGCGTTGATAAAGTTTTTGTAAGCACGGATAATTCGGAGATAGCCGATATCGCCGAAAAATTCGGCGCTGAAATAATAAAACGCCCGGATGAAATTTCGGGAGATACGGCTTCTTCGGAAACGGCGCTTCTGCACGCGGTTGATTATGCGGAGAAAGAATTTGATTTGAAAATAGGAAAAGTGGTCTTTCTTCAGGCGACTTCTCCCGTCAGAACCGAAGACGATATAGACAAGGCGATGGAAGTTTTTACCTCAAGCGGGGCGGATTCTCTTTTTTCGGGTCGTCGTGTTGAAGACTATTTTATTTGGGAAGCCGGCGAGAACGGTTATAAAAGCGTTAACTATGATTATAAAAATCGCCGGATTCGCCAAAATATAAAATCCCGCTATTTGGAAAACGGTTCCATTTATATTTTTACGCCGGAACTATTGAGAAAAGAAAAAAACAGGCTGGGGGGGAAAATAGAGGTTTATGAAATGCCCGTTTGGAAGTCTTTTCAAATAGATGAATCGGATGATATACAAATTTGCGAGTTTTATTTGCGTGCGAAAATATTGAAGGAAAGGATTTTTTGATAAAAAACATGATGGAAAAGATATTCAATATAAAAGGTAAAAATATAATGGTAACGGGAGCCGGCGGTTTTTTCGGGCGGTATTTTTGCAAGGCTTTATTGGAGGCCGGAGCCAATGTGATTATGTTTGACAAGTCAAATAAAATATTTGAATATTTAGAGCAATATCGCGCGGAATTCGGCGAGGATAGAGCTTTTGCTTATAAAGTTGATTTTTACGATTTTAAGGCTTTTGAAAAAGAATTGAATAATGCCGTTGAGAAATTTAAAATAGATGTTCTTATAAACAATGCTTATGATCTCAGTTCCAAAACAGGTTTTAACACTCCTTCCGGCAGGTTTGAAAAATCCGATTACGAGCAGTGGAAGTCATCTTTTGAATCGGGGGTAT
>DAOWGR010000139.1 GCA_030637365.1 Elusimicrobiota bacterium | reverse complement strand
TCTTTTTAAAATCACGGGAGCTGGCACATGAAAAAAGGAAGAGCTTATTCCCGCGACAAAAAGAAGAATCAGAATGCTCAAATAATTCGGAGCATTGCCTATCAAACACATTGTTACGGCCGTAATCGCGGGAGATAGCGCGATAAAATATTTTACGCCCATATTATCGGCCAAGACGCCTATTAAAGGATTCAATAAGCTTGGTATTCTCAATATTACTCTTAAAAAACTCGCTGAAGTATAAGACAAAGATAAATTTTCAATCAACAGGGGAAGCGCGGGAGAAAGAAAACTCGTGTAAGTGTCATGCACAAAATGCGCCGCTGATATTAAATAAATTTTTCCCTTGGCGCTTGGATTTGAGCTTATGTTTTTTTCTCGGTTCATTGTTTTCCTTGGTGTTTTCTATTGTGATTCAATCGCTTTTTAATTGTAAAAGATTGTCCATAATTGCGGACGCTATGGTTTTGGCCGCGTATGGCTTTGAAAATTTGTCCGCTCGCTTTTTATAAAATTCAAAGCTTTCTTCGCCGTTTAAAATTTTCAGCATCAGTTTTTTAATATCTTTGGGCGTTTTCATGTAAATCGCGAGATTGTTTTTTAATAAAAAATCGGTGTTTCTTTCTTCCTGCCCGGGCAAAGGAGAGAATATTATGAGCGGTTTTTTTAGCGCGCGAGCTTCGCTTATGGTAATGCCGCCCGGCTTGCCGATTACCAAATCGCTTGCCATATAATATTTCGCCGGCGAATTGATGAAATTTAAAATCAGGAGATGTTGTTTGTCGGTATTTTCTTTATGCAGTGTATGATAAAGATTTTTATTGCCGCCGCAAAAAACAATCAATTGTATTTTACCGAGATATTTTTTTAGTTCTTGAACCGCGGTTTCAATATCTCCCAGCCCTTTTGTTCCTCCTGTCAGGAGAATGGTAAAAAGTTTTGGATTTAAGCCGATGGATTTTTTAGCTTCTTGGGGCGGAATTATTTCCATAAATTCTTTTCTGACGGGAATGCCAGAGACAATTATATTGCTTGAAAGAATTCCTTTTTTTTGGACAGTGTGGTCGGGAATAAAATAAGCGTTTACGCCTTCGCTTGGCCAATAAGAGTGAATATTCATATCGGTTATAATTCCAAAATGCGGCGTATTTTTCAATTCGGCTTTTCTTTTCGCGAGCATCATGCCGCTTAGAGCGTGAGTGGATATCACGGCGCCGATATTTTTTTTAATGAGATAATTTTGAAGTTTCCCCGAATAAAAAGGCATGAAAGCCGTTTTGATTTTTTTCGCGGCGGCGGCTATGGCTTGATTATCATAAGTATAGCTCCAGAGCCCCGGAGTTTTATGGAGTATTTTCAAATATGTATTTGCCACAAAAGGGCCGAGTCTCGGATAGATTTCAGACAGATTTATAAAAACCGGCTCAATTACGTCCGGCGGAAAAAAATCGGCCACGGCTTTCGCGGCGCATAAATGCCCCGAAGGCTCATAACCGTATATTAAGGCTGTTTTTATCGGATAGTGATGCTTCTTAACCATTTGAGATCTCGCGCCGAGGCAATAGAGGTAAAACGAAATATCGGGGCGCCGGGACTCGGACCCGGAGTCTCTCGCACCCCAAGCGAACGCTCTACCCTTGAGCCACGCCCCGTTACAAATTAATTTAGGTGCACCAATCGTTTAAGACACCATAATTATAGCAAATCAAAGAACAGCGCGATAAGTAAAAACTCTCCCGAATCGGAAATTCGTTTGAAAAACGAATTTATTATTCGGGAGTGGGTTGGGTTAGAGGAAGCGTGAATTTTTTTCTTAATCGGCGGATTTTATTATTGTCAGAAGTTCTTTTTTTATTTCTTTCAGAAGTTTTAAAGAATCTTCATTTTGTATTTCGGTCAATTTGGCTTTAGCCGCTGGTTTTTTGAAAAGCAGTTTTTTTGCTCCTTTCAGCGAATAGCCTTTAATAAATATCAAATCCTTTAAATCTTTTAATATTTCAATATCCCGCATGGTATAGCGTCTGTGCCCGCTTTTAAGGCGCAATGGTCTTAAGAGTTTGAATTTTGCTTCCCAATAGCGCAAAGTATGAGGAGGTATTTGAGTTTTGCGGGAAATTTCGGTTATCGTATAATAGCTTTTTTCAGTCATTACATTTGCTTCAGCATTTTTTCAGAAGCTTTAAATCTAACGCCTTTTCTCGGTCCAACCATGACTTTTTGATTCGTTTTTGGGTTTCTCGCCTGCAGGGCTCGGCGTTCTTTTATCCTAAATGTTCCAAAATTTGATATTACCACTTTTTCATTGTTTTTAAGAGCGGCAACTATTATTTCAAAAGTCTTGTTTACCGCTGTTTTAGCTTCGGTTTCAGTCGGCATATTTGTGGAAAGTTTTCTTATTATGTCCAGTTTATTCATCTTAATTATTCCTCGTCTTTTTTTTCATCCTCATCCTCATCTTTCTTTTGTTTTGAATCTTTGGGTTTGTTTTTTTGCCTGTTCAATAATTGCTCTATAATATCCTTTGGCTTAAGCGTTTTAAGTTCATGTTTGAATTTTAACACTTCCCCTTCCGTTATGGGTTTGTTTAAAACCTGCACTTTGTTTAATGTTTTTTCATTAATATATATCGGACAGCCGTATCTGACCGCCATGGCAATGGCGTCTGACGGGCGGGCATCTATTTCCTTAATCACGGTGCCTTTTGCGTCCTCAATATAGAGTATTGAATAATATGTGTTTTTAATAATATCCGTCAGTTTTACTTTTTTGATTTTATAGCCCAAATTGTCAAGAACGGAATAAAGCAGATCATGAGTCATCGGTCTTGGCGAAGGAAAGCCCGAAAGCCTTATTGCGATTGCCTGCGCTTCCATGGGGCCTATCCAAATAGGCAGTATTTTGGAGCCATTGCTTTCATCCAAAAATATTATGGATTCGGTAATGCTGGTGGCTATTGAATATATTTTTAATTCAATTTCTTTTTCCGTGTCATCTTTTTCTTTTTTCATAAATTTTTTTAATCATTCCCCCAATAAACCGCAGGCAAGGTAAGGTTAAATAATAAAAGAATTGCTGTTTATAATGTTGTTGTTTTTGATCTGCCGTTTAACCCGCAGTTCCTGCCGTATCCTTACATTATCCAATTCTAAGGCCTATGGAGTCAAGAATTGTTTCAGGTTTGGCGTTTTTATAAATGATTTTCCAAATTGAATTTATTATGGGCGCTTTGATTTTATTTTTAAAGCATAATTGTTTCGCGCTCAGCACCGAATTATAGCCTTCAGTGGTGGTTTTTATTTCACACAGCGCTTTTTTTGGATTTTTATGTTCCGCCAATTTTTTTCCGAACCTGTAATTTCTGGACATATTGGATGTGCTGGTAAGAATTAAATCGCCGGTGGTTGATAATCCGCAAATGGTGTCTCTATGCCCGCCAAGCTTTATTATTATCGTTTTCATTTCCTGCAGGCTGGCCGTTAAATAAGCGGCCTTTGTGTTTTTTCCCGTTCCTTTCAAGCCTTTAACGATTCCGCCGCCGATAGCGTACACATTCTTAAGTGCTCCTCCAAGCTCAACGCCTTTTCTGTCATAAGATATTTCAACGCCTAAAGGATGGATATTGAAAATCCTGGCTATTTTTGAGATATTAAGATTTTTTCTTCCCGCCAAAATAATTTTTGTCGGGATTTTTCTCGCCACTTCCATGGCAAAACTGGGGCCGGAAAAAGTCATAACCCTGTTTTTTAGCGTCGGCAATTCATCTTCAATGATTTCAGACACCGTCATTAAAGAATCGGCTTCAATGCCTTTTGAAAGGCTTATAATAATCATTTTGCCGGTAATAAAAGGCCGGGCGTGTTTTATTATTGTTCGCACATTCCGCGAAGGAACGGCTATCACGCATAAATCGGCTTTTTCCAAAGCTTCCTTAAGCGATATCGTAATTCTGATTCGTTTATTTATCTTTAATTCTTTAAAATTGGGATGCTCGCGTTTTTTATTCAGGATATCGGCCTGATGTTTAAAAAATTCCCAAATAACTATTTCATTGGACGGTTTTGAAGCGAGGATATCGGCTATTACGCTTCCCCATATGCCGCCGCCCAAAACGCAGATTTTAGTTTTTTTCGGCATCTTCGGTTTTTTTATGCTTATAAGAAAGTTCTTTTCCCGAGATTATTCTTTTGATATTCGGAATATGCGTGTAAAAGATAAGCGCGCAGACGATAAGCGCCATTATGGACAATGGAAAATAAGATTTAAGAGCGAAGCTTAAAACGGGCAAAACGATGGAAGCGGCTATGGAGCCCAAAGATATGTGTTTTGTGATTGCGACCGTGATTACAAAAACGGTAAGCGCGCCTAAAATGGGAATGGGCATGATTGCGGCAAAAACTCCGGCGGAAGTGGCAACGCCCTTGCCGCCTTTGAAATTCAAAAACGGAGTCCAAATATGTCCGGCTATGGCTATCGCTCCCGCCGTCACCGGTATCCACCAATGTCCCGCGCGCAGATAAAATCCCATAGCGAGCATGGTCGGAAGAAAGCCTTTTAAGAAATCCACGGCAAAGGTTGTGATTCCCGCCCATTTGCCCAATGTTCTGTAAACATTGGCCGTGCCGGGATTGCCGGAGCCGTAGTTTCTTATATCAATGCCTTTTAACTTTCCCACAAGATAACCGGTGGGCACGCCGCCGAAAACATAGCTTATTATCATAAGCGATGTTATTTCTATTGTTCTAATCATTTCCATAAGTTAAGTAAATTATATAAAAGTTAAAGCATCAATGCTTGTTTTTTTAAATTTTTCATCTTCAGTTTTATCCGCTTATGGTTTTCATCGGTGGCTTTAAAGGATATTTTAATTTTTTTGTTTTTGAAAACGGTTTTCACCGCCACGCATGATAAATATATTTCTTTCATAAAACCGGCGTTTGCCAGAGGCAATTCAATTTCCCGCGGTTTCCATTTGCCTTTAAACTCTTCCTCCGCTTTTTTAAGAAGTTCTTTTAACCCCGTTTTTTTAGCGGCGGAGATAAATACGGGAGTAAAGCCCAAAAGCGCCGTTTTATATTTTTTCAAATCGTCTGTCGCGTCAATTTTATTATAAACATTTATTCGGGGGATATTTTTGGCTTTGAGCTCATCCAAAGTTTTTTCAACTTCAATATGCTGCTCAGCCATAAACGGCGAAGATAAATCATGCACATGAAGCACGAGATCCGATTGCGATATTTCTTCCATCGTGGCTCTGAAAGCCGCTATAAGGCTGTGCGGCAGGTTTTGTATAAATCCCACGGTATCGGTAAAAAGCGCGTGGCCTCCGGACGGCAGTTTAACTCTTTTGGTTAAAGTGTCCAATGTGGCGAACAGTTTATCATCCGCGTACACTTCATAATCAGATGAGATAAGCGCGTCCAATAAAGTTGATTTTCCGGCATTTGTGTAGCCCACTATTGAGATTTGCGGCATGGGCAAAGCGCTTCTGCTCTCCCGTCGAATCAAGCGCCCTTTTTTTATGCCGGCAAGTTCTTTTTTCAATTGATTTGTTTTTTTTCGGATAATTCTTTTCTCAAATTCCAATTTTCGCTCTCCGGGTCCCCTTGCGCCTATTAATCCCCTTTGCTGTTCAAGCTGGCGCCCCTTGCCGGAAAGGCGGGTAAGCTTGTAAGAAAGTTTGGCAAGTTCAACCTGCAGTTTTCCTTCATAGGTTTGAGCGCGGCTTGAGAATATTTCAAGTATGAGATAGGTTCTGTCTATTATTCTCAAGTCCAGCCGTTTTTCAAGATTTCTTTCCTGAGTGGGGCTTATATCATCGTCAAAAATAGCCATATCGGCATTGCTTGCGGCGGCTAATTTTTTTATTTCATCTATTTTGCCCGAGCCTATTAAGGTCGCTGAACTGTACGATTGTACATTGATATTGATTTCTTCAACCGTGTTTATAGCGGCCGTTTCGGCAAGGCGCCTCAATTCTTCCAAAGAATTTTTGCGGACGCGGTCCTTCTTCAGTCTTACGGAAATGAGAAGAGCGTTGATTTTTTTCATTTAAAAATTCTCCATGTCTTTTTGTTGTCGTTTCCGGTTTTTCTTTTTCTGCCCACGTTTTACTCTACCCTATCCCCTACACCCTTTACCCTTTCTATCCCCACAAGTTTTATTATCCTGTCCATATCATAGTCATCCTGATTTTCCAACTCTATTTTCAAAATATTTCTATATCTTCTAAACCAAGTGTTCTGTCTTTTGGCGTACGAGAGAGAGAGTTTTAGTATTTTACGCATGGCGTCCGGCTTGGATATTTTGCTGGAGATATAGTCTAAAATTTGCGAATACCCCAATGATTTCAAGCCGGGGCAATCGTTGGCATAGCCCATTGTTATAAGCATTTGAGTTTCTTTAACCCAGGCGTCAAAAAATTCGGCCGTTCTGTTTTTTATCCTTTCCGAAAGTTCCGCCTTGGGCCGAGACAGCATTATGAAATCGGCGAGATGAGTCGGAAGAGTGTCAAAAAATTTGCCCGTCCACAGCGCGGAAATCGGTTTGCCGGTTATTTCCGACACCTCAAGCGCTCGGATAACTCTTTGAATATTGGCTGGAGGAATATTAGCCGCCGCGGCGGGATCTGTTTTTTTAAGTTTTTCGTACAATGCCGTTTTGCCGAATTTTTCGGCAAAAGCGGCCAGGCCCCCGCCATGACAGCTTCGATAATGCCGATACCGAAGAATTCATGCTCTGCCGTTGATACTATAACATCGGCTTGGCGTAATACATCTTCGTATCGGGCACGACTTTGCACAAAGCCCCAGTGATCGATCCGGTCGGCAAAATCCTT
>DAOWGR010000158.1 GCA_030637365.1 Elusimicrobiota bacterium | reverse complement strand
ATTCAGGGGCGTTCTTGATGTAAGAGCGACTTCCATTACCGATGAAATGTGCATAGCCGCCGCTGAACAATTGGCTGAATACGCGGAAAAAAAGGGTTTGAATGAGAATCATCTTCTTCCTGAAATGAATGAGCCCGGCGTTTTTATCGAAGAAGCTGTTGCCGTTGGTATGAAAGCGATAGAGCAAGGTGTTGCCAGGCTTAAGCCCACCAGAGATGAGCTTTATAAAATGGCGGAATTCGCGATTAAAAGATCTATGAGAGAAACCGCGCTCAAGATGAAAGAGGGCATTATAAAGCTGCCGGAATAAAAAATAGGGTGTAGAATATAGGGTATAGGAGAGAGTAAATATATATCAAATTAAATACGCTTGCAGTTTAAAACTGCAAGCGTGTTTTTTTTTAGTTTTATTTTGCAGGGGAGATATATTGTCGCGCAGTGAACTTATTCTATTTCTTTTAATTCCTTTAATTTTTTAATTATCGCGGGGAGAAATTCTTTAATATCCGCTTCAATAAAATAATCTGAAATTTCTTTTATGGGAGCATCAGGGTCTTTATTGACGGATATAATGGTTTTCGCGTTTAATATTCCCTGAGTATGATGAGCTTTTCCCGAAATGCCCAAAGCGATATATAGCTTGGGCTTTATTGTTTTTCCCGTTATTCCTATTTGGCAGTTTTCGCCGGCAAATCCCAAATCCGCCAAAGGCCTGGTTATTCCCACCGAAGCGCCCAATAAATCGGATAATTGGCGGACCATTTCAAATTCTTCTTTTGTCTTGATTCCCCTTCCCGCGGCCACTACAATTTCAGCGTTGGAAATATCTTCATCGCCTTCTTTTGGCTTTGGAGAAGATTCAATTATTTTTATTTTGGGATTTAATTGGGGTAAGTCCGATTTAAAATTTATAAGTTCTCCGCTTTGCGCGGGATTTACCAATGGAGCTTTTGAGTAAAACCCCTCTCTGATGGTTATCATTTCCACTTGTGAACGGGACTCTATTTTAGCCATCAATTCTCCGCCGAAAGTGGGTTTTATGGCGGAAGTTTTTCCGGATGCCTCAGTCTTAATCTTTATCGCGTCCGATATGAGGCCCATATTAAGCTTGGCGGCAAGTCTCGCCGCTATCGTTCTTAATTCTTTTGACGCTGAAAGAAGAATTTTACCGGGATTTTTTTCCAATATTAATTGCGCGAGCGCGTCGGCATAGATTTCCTCAATTAAATTTTTATAAATTTCCCCTTCCGCGATATAAACTTTTTTGATGCCTCTTTTAAAAAAAATATCGGCATATTTTGAGGCTTTACGGCCGATTATTACGCAGGATAAGTTTTCCATTGAGCCGTCGGAGATTTCCCGTCCGGCCTCAATAAGCTCATATGCCGATTGTTCAAAGCCGGGCGCGTTCGAGGCGCATACAATCCATATTTTTTTATTTTTCTCTGTCATATAAATTTTAATTCTTTCAGAATTTTAGCGGCATTCTCCGCTTTTTCGTTGATATTATCTCCCTCTATTATAGAGGATGTTCGGCTTTTTTTAGGCGGAGTAAAAGATTCGCTGACAAATGTCGGAGAACCGTCCGCGCCTATTTTTTTAGGGTCGCAGTTTATGTCTTTTATTGTCCAAACAACCGGTTTAAAAGAACGGGATTTTAAGCGGCCCTTTATACTCACCAGTCTCGGACAATTAATGTTTTTTTCAAAGGATACTACGGCCGGTAAATCCATTTCAATCTTTTCAATATTCTCAAATACTTTTTTCTCAAGGATAATGGATGTTTCGTTTAGTGATAATATTCGCGATGACAGGGAGATATTGGGGAAATTTAAATGAACCGCCAGTTGAGAGGCAATATGTCCGGTGTCGCTGTCATTTGAGCCCATGCCGCAAACAATAAGGGAAGAGTTTTCAATTGAATTTATTTTTTTTATCGTTTTGGCGAGAGCGTAGCTTGTCGCCAGAGTATCGGAACCTTTCAATAAAATATCGCTTAAAAGATATCCGTGGTCGCATCCCTTTGAAACCGCGTATCTGAGAATTTCATCGGCATTCGGCGGTCCCATGGTTAAAGCGGATATAATCGTTTGGGGATTATTATCTTTTATTTTAAGCGCTTCTTCCAAAGCGTATTCATCAAAAGGATTAATGCCGGATTCAATATTATCCCGTTTAAGATTGCCGTTTGAATCAAATTCCACCGAATCGGTCAGCGGCGTTTGTTTTATACAAATTATTATATGCATTTCAGTTTAGTAACAGCGGAAAAAAGTTGATATGTGTATAAGGCGATAAGGTATGAGTTGGGAGTTTTCCTATTAACTTATCATCGTATTTGCATATTTACATATCTATGCTGTTTTCTTCTACCTTCTTAAATCTATCACATCAAATAATCCCGGGCCGTAAGATATGATGGATAATTTGGGATAGGGATACACTTTTGAAAGAGCATTCATTTTTGTTATGAATTGTTTCGCCTTTCCTTTAAAATCTTTCAATTTTTTAGCGTCTTGTCCGCCGCTTAAAATATCTATATGCGTAATAACCAGTTTTGTGGCCGAATTTACGCATATTGTTTTTATCGCCGTTTCTTTTTCAAAAGCGCCTATTCTTCTAAAGCGGCCGCTTACGCTCCCTATCTCTCGTCCTTTGGTGTGATGGCTATGCAGAGCCTCTTTATTTTTAATTTCATTTTTAATGGGCCCCGGTCCCGTTCTGGTGGTATAGGGTTTGAATATGGCGTAAATATCTCGCACATATTTCGGTCCCAGTCCCGTCTCAGCCAAAAAGGTGGACGCTGTCGTGTCTCTTGATGTCACGAAAGGATATTCGCCGTGCAGAAGAGACAATTTGATTCCCTGAGTTCCTTCCAAAAGAATTTTCCTGTTTTTGGCAAGCTCTTTATTAAGCAGGGACGGAACATCTTTTATGAATTTTTTTAAACGCGGTTCGTCTTTCGCGAATTTTATTTTTTTTCTGTCCGTTCTTTCTCTTACCGCTTCTCCAAGCCCCGTTCCCACGCTTCCTATGCTGTTCATCATTCTTTTATTGCTTCTTTCCGCTTTCATTTGTCTCGGCTCTATAATTACGGCGTTGGGGTCTATTATGATTCTGGACTCGGTATTTGTTTCTTTCATTTCCCGCAATAGCCAGTCCGTGATGATATATGTTCCGCTGGCCAAAACCAATTTGGTTTTTTTATTCACAAAGCCCGCGGGTATGTTTTTTAAGGCGAATATTTTATCTTCAAAAAAGACGGTATGTCCGGCATTGGGGCCTCCGACTTTTACGCAATAGTCAAAATCGTTTTTATAAGCCAGGTACGCGGAAATTTTCCCTTTCCCTTCGTCTCCGGCTTGTCCTCCCACAACAATATCTACAGGCATCAGCTCTCCTTGTTTTATTATCAATTTTTAGCTATTTTATCCGCTATTCCGATGTAGCCGGCATTTATGGAATTGAGTATTTCTTTTTTTATTTTTTCGCTTATTTTAAGATTTTTCACGAATTTGTTCAGTTTGACGCGATTTATTTTACTGCCGCGCGTCAGAGTTTTTAAAAGTTCATAAGGCTTTGGAAAATTTTCCCTGCGAAGGATTGTCTGGATCGCTTCAGCGTATATTTCGGGATGCTCCGCTATTTGCCGCGTGGCTTTGACCGGATTAACTTTAATTCGTGAAAGGCCTTTTAGAATGGAATCATACGCGATTAAAGAATGCGCAAAAGCAACGCCAAAATTTCTTTCAACGGTTGAATCT
>DAOWGR010000170.1 GCA_030637365.1 Elusimicrobiota bacterium | reverse complement strand
GAATTCAATCCGCCCAAATCAAAAAACAAATCTGATTGCGCGAAAGCCGTAAAACCGAACAATTGAAAAATTATCACAATCACAAAAGTTTTTCTTAAAATATTCCACATGATTTTCATATAACCTCTAAAAATCGAAATTTTGAGATAAAGAAACCCGCTATTCCAACTGCCATTCTATAAACTCATCCCACGCAGAATCTTTTGGCCATTTTAATTCGCCATATGTATATCTAAAAAAAACACTGTCGGGCAAATAAACGGCCAAACCGTGAGATCCTGCTGATAACGCCCCTCTTTCATTATAAGCTATAAGATTTTTCTTAAGAAAATTCATAAGCAAATCGCCACTGTTTTTTACTTCGGCATTATCCGTTGAATCAACAACAAGCCGCACAAAATCATACATATCCTTATTATCCTTATTATCATATTTCTGAGCCGCGTCCCTTGCGGCTTTAACTTCTTTTTTTAAATCGGCCTTCATCACCGCGTCAACAAAATCATTGATAAATCCGGGAAGGTTTCGGATATATTTTGTATCTATGACCGATTGAGTGTTAAAGGAAAGAGAACTTACATAAGAGCTCACCACTTCTTTGGAAAACCGCAATGGCGTCATGGAGGGCTCGGCTTTAAGATTGGCAAGAAATTCATCGTAATTATATCCTTTGCCATATTCAAACTCTTCGGAACCTATTATATAGTCAACGGAATTTCCGATTTCATAAACGACGGAGGCCATTTGCATCAAACAAGCATCCGAAGCATATATATCTATTTTCCCCACACTCGCAAGAATATCGGCTAATTGCGAAGTATTTATACTATTGCTTGTTTCATCATCAGTTGATATGCTTTTTCCCGTATTTTTAACCGAATTCTCTTTAAGCCAGCCGGTGCCGTGGCCCCATATTATAAGCATATAATGCTTGGCCGGATATTTGGCTTTGGCCCATTTAACGAATTTAATAACCTCGCGCCAATCTCCCATATTGGTTTTGCCTAAATCTTGAATAATGGGAGAAGTTATTTTGGAGGTATCATTGTCTTTTTGTATATAAAGCCTTCTTGTTCCCGTCCAATCACCGTCAATACGCGTATCGTCTTCTTGTCCGTTCATTCTGCCTATTTCAACCACAATATTTATTTTATCGGTAGAGCCGACTTTCTCCATTTCATTGATATCTTTAATGCCGTGTTTTTCAAGATCGTTTTTCGCGTTAACATAAGTCATTATTGTCCATTCTTTAACCGTCTTCGTTTTAACCGCGGATTCATCATCCGTTCGTATTATGGCAACGGATTCGGGAGAGGATATGCCGATATCCGGCAAAGAAACTTGATGTATATTTCCTGAATTCATTTCTTCAAGGTCAAATTGAGCGAAAGAAACCAATGGAAATAAAACGAAAATAATCAGAACAAAAATCGTTTTATTTATATTTTGCTTCATGTTCTCCATATAAATTACCCTATCTAAAAATTTCCCTTAACTGATACCATTGATTTGACAAGCTAAATTATTCCCATGGACCATTTTATGAATTCGTCCCATTTGGAATCATTCGCCCATTTAAGCTCCTCATAAGCATTTGAATATATTTCCTTGGGAAGATAAATGGCCAGCCCATGACTTCTAATCAAACTTATCCACATATTATTGTAAACTACGAGATCTTTCTTAATAAAATCTATGAGCTCTCGCCCGGCGAATTTGACATCAGTATTTGAAGTTGACGCCACAACCCGTCTCACAAAATCGCACATATCCTTACTAACATTAGCGCTGCCATATTTGTACGCCGCGTCCCTTGCGGCTTTAACTTCTTTTTTTAAATCGGCCTTCATCACCGCGTTCACAAACTTATCGGTAAACATCGGAAGATATTTCGTTTTCTCGGCATCTATGACCGATAGAGCGCATATAGAAAGGATACTTACATATGAACTGACAACTTTCTTTGAAAGCTCAAAAGAACTCATATAGGGATTGCTTTTTAAAGCGGCAAGAAATTTATTGAAAGAGTACCCGCTTTTGTGTTCAATTTCCTCGGAACCGATGATATAATCAACGCTATCGCCTATTTCATAAACAACCGAAGCCATTTGCATCAAACAAGCGTCGGAAGCGTAAATGTCAAGTTTCCCAACCTTTGCCAAAATTTTGCCGAGTTGAGGCGTATCTATATTATTTCCGGTTCCATGGTCATTAGATATACTTTTGCCAACCACGGGATTTCCTTTAAACCAACCATCCCCATGACCCCATATTACAAGCATATAATGCTTGGCCGGATATTTCGCTTTCGCCCATTTAACGAATTTTATAACTTCCCGCCAATCTCCCATATTTGTTTTGCCTAAATCTTGAGCAACGGGAGAAGTTATGCGGGAAGTATCATTGTCTTTTTGTATATAAAGCCTTCTTGTTCCGGTCCAATCGCCGTCAATACGCGTATCGTCTTCTTGTCCGTTCATTCTGCCAATTTCAACCACAATATTTATTTTATCGGTGGAACCGACTTGTTCCATCTCATTTACATCTTCAAGTCCATAGCTTTCCAAATCACTCTTGGCATTAACATAAGTCATTATTGTCCATTCTTTAACGGGCAATGACACTCCGGCTTTATTTTCCCCGGCGGCTTCAGAAACAGATTTCGGCCTTATATCCAAATCCGGCAAATCAACTTGATATATATTTTCCGAATTCATGTCATCAAAATCAAATTGAGCGAAAGAAGCCAATGGAAATAAAAAGGCGGCAAAAATAACTATCATAGCTCGCTTTATATTTTTTTTCGCGTTGTTCATATGGTTACCGGTTATAATAATTTATCCTTGACCATAGTATAAGTGATATCCTTTGTTTGGCAAGCCCCTAAAGACCTATCTGTCAACAGGTCTTTTTCCTCAATTTTTCCTCTGCAAATCTCTCCCGATAAATTTGCAGTCCATACCTCAAAAAACTCAGCCGGCAAAAATGCCCCCAATAAAAATAACCGTCGTATAAAACGACGGGTATCTAAAAGCTATTTGAATAATTCTTTAGCTATTTACCATCTGTCACGGCCGCCGCCATGGCGATTTCTGTCACGACCGCCGCCACCACGATTTCCGCCAAATCCGCCGCTTCTTTTTTCCATAGGTCTGGCTTCATTGACGACTATTTTTCTTCCATCAATTTCTTTTTCGCTCATTTGTTCAACGGCAGCTTTAGCTTCCTCATCGGACGACATTTCAACAAAACCGAAACCTTTCGATCTTCCCGAAAATTTGTCCATTATAACCTGAGCCGTTTCCACATTTCCGTGAGCCGCAAACAATTCTTTTAAACTCTCATCGTTTACTGAAAACGGAAGGTTACCCACATATAATTTCTTTCCCATACTATCCTCCTTTATTGGGGGTTCAATGAACCCCTATCCTAAACCCCGATTACTCCGCTTCGTCCAGTGTTTTCAGGAAGATAGCTCTACAAGTAAATCTGATTTTAGTAGATCGCTTAAAGCGTCTTAATATTATTATACAAAATTTAAGCCGCTATACCGCTTCAAATAACGCTCATTTGCCAATATCTTCATTCCAAAGCCTTGGCTTTGAACATATAAAACCGGCCATCATATCTTCGCATTCGGCAAGATTAAGATTTATAACCTTGGAGTATTTTTTAAGATATTTTTCGGACCCTTTAAATGTTTTATTCTCTCCTATCACGACTTTCGGTATTTTATAGAGAACAATGGCGCCGGAACACATGGCACAAGGCGACAGCGTGGAATATAAAACGCATTTTTTATAATCTTTCGCTTTAAGTCTGCCGGCGTTTTCAAGGCAATCCATCTCGGCATGAAGTATGGCGGATTTTTTTTGAACTCTTCTGTTATATCCGCGGCCTATGATTCGTCCGCTTTTAACCAAAACCGCTCCAATCGGAATGCCGCCTTCCTTAAGACCTTTCCGAGCTTCTTTAACAGCCTCTTTCATAAACTTTAAATGAGCTTTTTTAATCATAATCGCAGATTATCTGTTTAATATATATTCAAACATTATCGGAGCGACAATACTGGCGTCGGATTCAATAATAAAACTCGGTGTTTTTGGCCCCAATTTTCCCCAAGTTATTTTTTCATTCGGCACGGCTCCCGAATAAGAGCCGTAAGATGTCGTGCTGTCTGAAATTTGACAAAAATATGACCATAATCTGCATTTTTGAAAAAGATCCTGCTGAATTAAAGGAACCACGCAAATGGGAAAATCCCCGGCTATACCTCCCCCAATTTGAAAAAAACCGATGGGATTTTTTCTTGATGTTTTCTTATACCAATCTATAAGCTTAATCATCTGCTCAATGCCGGACTTAACCGTTGAAACCGACTTTACTTTTCCCTTTATTATATTGGACGCGAAAACATTTCCGATAGTGGAATCTTCCCAGCCGGGCGTATATATGGGAATGTTTTTCTTGCATGCCGCCACAACCCAAGAATCTTTGGGATTTATCTGATAATATTTTTTCACAAGCCCCTTACTGATAAGCTGATACATATACTCATAGGGAAAATAACTTTTGCCTTCGCTCTCGGCTTTTTGCCATAAAGTTATAAGCTGCCTTTCAACTCTCCTGAAGGCTTCTTCCTCGGGAATACAGGTATCGGTAACACGATTATATTTATTCTTCAAAAGCTTAACTTCATCTTCGGTTGAAAGATAGCGATAATCGGGAATAAGCTTATAATAATCATGAGCCACAAGATTAAAAATATCCTCTTCAAGATTCGCGCCCGTGCAGGATATGGCGTGAACCTTGTCTTTTCTTATCATCTCGGCAAGACTTAAACCTATTTCGGCCGTACTCATGGCGCCGCCGATTGTAATAAACATTTTTCCGTCTTTTTTTAGAAAATCAATATAAGCTCTGCTCGCGTTTTTTAAAGCCGCCGCGTTAAAATGCCTGTAATTATGGTCAACAAATTTTCTCATGGATCTCATTTTTTTATGCTCCTTTGAAAAATCTTTTTATCAATGTAAATATTTTAATTTAAATGGAAAGTTTTGCCAAATTTATTATCCTTGGCCGGGTTCCATTCTGATAATCTACCCACAGTTGCTATCGCCTATTTGCCGTTAAACCGTCTATCTATTGAACTGCTCAGACTTAAAGACCTATAATAATATGGGACTAAAGTATCATGACAAAAATCATATTTGCTTTAGTATATATAGCAATGGATAATACAAAAGTTTTACAAAACCTAAAACTTGTATTTGCTTTGTCAGCGGGAGTTTTATTTTCCGCGTTTGGCAACCTGGCGGCTCAACCGATATCCGCTTTTGACACATTAAAAAACAGCGTTTCCTCCGATATTTCCATTGAATTTCCCACGCCGCTGCCAAAAACTTCTCATTCGTATTTAAAACCGACCGATGAACTTTATGGCGAAAAACTTTTTCAATATCTGCATAAAATCACCTTGCCCTCAAAAATAGCGACAAGCCAATCCGGATACATCGCCGCGAAATCATATATGTACTCAACAGCGGATAATACCATCTGCAATAAAAAACCCGGCCTAATAACTTTTTATTCGCTTGTATGCGTTAACGGAACAAGCGAAAACGGCTATGATTACAAGGAACATGGCGACGCTAACGGCGACGGAACTTGGAAGGACGCGGTAAACACGGAACATCTTTGGCCGCAATCATATTTTGATGAAAAGTATCCGATGCGCGCCGACCTCCACCACCTGCGCCCCACCTTTACCAAACCAAACAGCATGCGTTCAAATTATTCTTTTGCCGAAGTGCCCGACTGGGATTATTCCACATCCGCCGGCTCAAAAAGGGGATACAATAAATTTGAACCTTGTGACGCGACAAAAGGCGATGTCGCCAGAGCCATGCTTTATTTTATGGTCCGCTATTATGACAAAAACATTCGCGACAAAATAAATTACAGTGATTTTTGGATAAACCGCGTAACGATGTTTTTAGAATGGAACAATCAAGACCCGCCGGACTCCAATGAAATAAGACGAAACAATCTTATAGAAAAATACCAGGGAAACAGAAACCCTTTTACGGACGACCCTTCCCTTGCCGATAAAATAGGCGCGGCAGTATTCAAATCACATTAAACGAAGCTATGCTTCATCAGGTGTCGGCAACTTTGTGAACGACCACTAATTTGTATTTTCTCAAGAAAATACAAATGTCACAAGTGGCAAGCTTCTCGTTGTTGATATTACTTAATCACTAAATCACTTTTCTTTATTTCTGCCCCATATTCCCTTGACAGAACCCGGACCTCACTGTATACTTTTTTATGAGGAAAAGTCATGAATAAAAAAATAGTTTTAACGCTCTCCATCATCGTGGCAACTACCGGCGCGTTTGCTTTTACGCGAACAAAAAGCGCTACGCCTTCCGATTTTAGGGATGCCATGGCTGAAGATTTTAATACATCCATCCCCTCCTTTGACACTAACATGGGAGATTTTCCAATTCCAAAAGCTGTCGCGGCTAATAAAAAAAAATCAAAAACCCAATCTGAAACCGAGGAAACTTTCATATTCGTCCATTTGCACAGCAAACCGTTTATGGGAATAAATCCCGAAAAAACCAAAAAAAATGTTGAGTTTTTTTTCAAAAATCTTAATATGAATATGATTTCCTATCAAGATAATAATGTTTCCCGGGCTATTGAAATTAAGTTCAGAGAGCCAAAAGGCGCCATAGATAAAATAAAAGCCATCTTCACCAGAACCGGCATCATAAAGCAAATTAAAAATTTTCCTGAAGTTAAAAGTATGCGTAATATTAATAAAGGAGCGCCTTTAAAACATCTGATTATTTTCAAGCAACCCATTTATCCCAAACGCGTAAATGAATTGTTTAACCAATTTGGCAATGAATTTCAGATTGTGAACAGATACCAAAATACATCCATGCTCAACAGTATTTGGGTGGACATATCAATAAAGAACATGGATAACCCCGATGCCGTCGCCAAAGACTTATTAAATCGTTTCAAAGATAAAATACGCTATGCATGGGTTTCAAAAAGAGTCCAAGTTTTTAACGCGACTGTCCAATAATATTTTAAAGAAGGTCGGCGTAAGCGCCATCCACAAGATCTTTCTTTTTTATGTTTAACTCTTTCATAAGCCTTTTCGCTAAGCGAACACCAAAGGCTTGGCTTTGATTCTTCTTAAGGCAAACTTCAAGCTCTATAAACCGCCCCAGCCCGCGAACTTCATCAAAATGAATTCTGGTTTGCCCCGCAAAAAACACGATTCTTTTTTTCTTAATTACCTTTGTTTTCCCCAATGCTTTTGAAAGAAGTTTCTTAAGCGACTTGGCGTCATTTGCGGGAGAGGT
>DAOWGR010000065.1 GCA_030637365.1 Elusimicrobiota bacterium | reverse complement strand
TCGGCATCTCTGCCGAATTAATTTGCTTTGCAAATTTGCCATGCTCTGCATGGTTTGAAAAAAGAGGTGGTGGGGTTAATTTTATTGCCAGAATATTTAAAAAATCATCAATATTTGATGGCAAAGCAATGCCTGAAAAATTCTGATATTCTTGAAGAAAACAATAAGAGCATTCAAACGGGCATCCAAATCCCAAATTTAAAATATGATAACCGCATCGGACAACGGCTTTCGCGCAGGGGCATTTTTTAAAAAAATCATAGTTTTCATGTATTATAAAAAGGTTCTTATGTCTTTTGGAATAATTTTTCAAGGAGTATTTATGTTTCCGAGTATGGTCCCTGAGGCTTTCTATCGTTTCAAATTTTGCCGAGGGAAAAAGTTTTCCGATTTTTTCGGTTAATTCGCTTTCAAGGGATTTTTTTTCAATATAAACGAATTCGGGCGCGTATTTGAATTTACGGGGCTTAAATTCCAATTCTTTTGAAATGTTCAAAGCGGGAAGATAAAAATTATTTTTCGCGTGATGTTTATAAGCCGTGGGATAGCGTTTTTTCAAAAGAAGCGTTTTAATTTGCTGAAAGGATGAAGTTTTTTTATCCACAATGGCTTCTATTTTCAGATTGTCCTTTTTCGCTATTTCAAAAAGCAGTCTTTTTATTTCCCGCCGTTTATTTACGCCGAGACGAGGAAATTTATCGTCTAAATAGCTATCTATGCTTTTAATTGGGCTCGGTGACATAAAAGAAGCTCTTAACCTGCCGTTATTTTTATCCAGACTTGTCTTGTTCTCGGTCCGTCAAATTCACATAGATATACGCCTTGCCAAGTTCCGAGTTTAAGATTGTTATTTTCAATAAAAACAATTAAGGAGTTTCCGGTCAGGATGGATTTTATATGCGCTGTGGAGTTTCCTTCTCCGTGGCGATACGGGTAATTCTCATTAACCATTTCTTTTAATTCTCCCAATATATCCGATTTAACCGAAGGGTCGGCATTTTCATTTATCGCAAGGCCGCAAGTCGTATGCGGAACATAGATATAACAAATCCCGGTTTCAAAGTTTGATTTTTTTACGGTTTCCGCTATTTCAGCGGTTATATCCAAAAGCTCTTCTTTATTTGTTTTAAAAGTTAGTGTGTCCATGAGTGAAAGTATACAAATAAAAGGCGTTATGAATGAATCAATCCAAAAGGCGCCTGTTACCTTTTGAATGGTTGCTTTGTTTTGCGTTTTTTGCGGTTAGGTTGCGCGGATATTTTTTTTTACCAAGGATAATATAACACTATGCTCCGTTTTTTTTGGAAGAAAGAATTTACAGGAGTTGTTTTTTTGAAATTTAAAATGGTTTTCCGCGTTAGTAATATTTTCTCCCGTCAGTACTATATATGGAATATTTTTAAGCTCGGGGCGGCCAAGAGCCAAATTATTAAAGGCTTTAATAAATTCAGGCCCCGTCATAATGGGCATATTTATGTCAATAAGCATTAAATCCGGCATAAAATCCGACAGGCAATCCAGGGCGATTTTTCCATTGGCGGCCAGTTTGATTTCATAGCCTTCATCAAGGAATAAATATTGGAACATGCTTCTTATGGAATAATCGTCATCTATGATCAGTATGTTTGGCATATTTTATCGGATAAAAGGTTTAAGAACGGCAAACGCGGATATCGCGAAAATTATATAAAGCCAATTTCGCATGGTTCTTAATTCGCTTTTAAGTTTTTTGAATTCGGAAGAATTTTTTTCAGCATTTTGTTTTTCAGTAAGCATCTGTCGTATCAACTCTTCAGATATTTTTGTTTTATGGGTAATGAGTTTTTCAATTTTTAGTATTTGGTTTATGCAATATTGCAAGCTTTCTTGAGTGGCCGGAGCCATATATTCATTCTGAGATTCAGGGTTATCATCCTCCGTGAAAGTCTTTGGACTTAAAAATATGGATGAATGTGAGAGTTGTTCCTCCTCAAGTTTTTTTGCCCTTTTTTGCCGTGTCGACAAAGAAGGAGGCGGAGGAGTGGGGGATGAAGTTTCGGATGATGGGGTTTTAGAGTCCGGGCTTTTAAGTTTAGGAGCTTTATTTGGAGTTTCACCGGAATTTTTCTCGAGCGGAAGTTCTTCGCGCTTATCCTGAATATGATTCGCGGTTTTTGCTTCTTCATGGTCAGCGTCGTTTATAGGTTTTCGGGTTTCATTTTTAGGGTGTTTTTCGTTGAGCGAATATTCATTGCTGACCGGATTAATCCAGCTTGAAGCTTTGATTTTCAGAGTATCTTCTTTTTTATCGGTTGAATCGTCCGTTTTTTTGCGCGTAGTTGTGCCTTGAAATTCGTCGGTGCTTTTCTGGATAATGGAATTTTCTTCTTTTTTTGAATAATCGGGCGTATTTAAAATCGGCGGCGCCAATTTGTCGGAAGCGGAATTGGTTTTATCAATAAGCAAGCTATAAACGGTTTCCAAGATGCGTTCCAAAGAAGCTCCTTTTTGAAGTATCGCGTCAGCGTCGGAACACACGAATTGAAGTTTTTCCGCTTCAAGATCTCGTCCGGTAAAAATAAGGATTTTAGGGCGATCTTTAATTGTTTTGCATATGGTTTCCGATACTTTGTATCCGTTCATTCGGGGCATGTTTACATCTAAAATCACAAGATCGTATTTGGTTTTTCTAATTCTTTGAAAAACTTCTTCGCCATTTTTGGCAAAATCCACAATATGGCCCTCTTCATTTAAGATGGTCCATAAAAGCTCTTTTATCTGGCTTTCATCATCGCAAGAGAGTATTTTAAACACTTGTTTTGAGATATTATCGGTTTTTGTTTTCTTCATGGCGTTTTTTAATTGCCGGAAATGTTTGGCAAGGGTTCCGTCTTTTTTTATATTGTCGTTAAATGCATTTTGCTTCCGGTTTTCGGTTGCCGGGTTCCTCTCTGAATCTTCGGTGGAAAAATTTCATCGGGACAAGTCCCGTCATTGCATTATTTCCGTTTTCCGTGAAAGAGCGCTTTTTGTTTAGTTTTGTTTTTTTTTAGCGCGTTGTTTTATTATTCGCCTTTCCAGAACTTTTAGCCTGGAAAGCAAAATATGGCTGTCAAAAGGCTTGGTCAAATAGTCGTCGGCTCCGGTCTCATAGCCTTCAACCTGATCGTTGGCGAATCCTCTTATAGTGAGCATTATTACCGGAATATTTTTATATTTTTCGCTGGTCCTTATTTTTTTTAGCAATTCAAAACCGGTCATCTTTGGCATATTTACATCTAAAATAGCGATATCCGCTCCATCTTTATTTAAGCGATTCCACGCGAGCAAGCCGTTTTCTTCAATAAACGGCTGATGGCCCGCTTCCGTTAAAATTTCTTTTAGCAATGCTTGAAAATTGGAATCATCTTCAGCCACAAGAACTTTCATATAATTCTCCCGAAAAAGTTTTTAAGCGCTTTTAAAAATATATCCCGAACCATACAATGTTTTTATTTTTTTGCCGTAAACTCCGAGTTTCCGCCTAAGCGATTCTATGTGTTTATCCACCGTTTCCGAATTTACCTGTTCGGCTTTTTCTTTCCAAATATATTCAAGCATAAGGTTTCTCGGCACTATTTCATTCTCATGGCAAATAAGAATTGAAAAAATTTCAAATTCTTTAGGAGTTAAATTTTCCAGGTATTGGCTTTTTTTTGTTTTCGCGTTCAATCTCACAAGCCCTTTATTCCGATCAATTTGTATGTCGCCGTTTTTTGTGTGAACAATGGCTTTCAGATAGTTCATTGAAGGCAGTAATCTTCGCAGATGAGCTTTTACTTTTGCCACAAGAATCCGTTCATGGAGCGATTTTAAAATGAAATCGTCGCAGCATGATTCCAAATAAGTCGCGATAAGATGGTCGTCTATGTTTTTTTCGTTCGCGAAGGTTATTATGGAGAGATTTTTATTCGCGAAATTATGGTTTATTTCGTCCGGGCTTATGTTCGTGTTTGAGCCGATTTCTATGAATACCAATCCTTTTTCACCCGTGTAACCCGCGTTAAATTTTGAAAAATTATCAAAAAACCGGTTTGTCCACTCTTCACGCAAAAATATTTTTTCCCATTTTCTGCATAAAACAGCGTCAGAACTTATAATATAAAAACCAAACAAGTCTGTATGTTGCATTAGCGCGTATCCTAAACAATTAAGCTTGAGACGCATTTGCTAAAGTTACTCTCAAGTTTAACGGTAAAATTCCCCGGAAAACAAGGGCTTTTGGGGACACTATGCCTTAATAAAAAGTTTATGGAAATTTGTTCCCCCAAAATAATAAAATAATCTTATCAAACTTTTTATTCCATTGCAAATTAAAAGGCGAGTTCTTTGCAAAAGGAGCCTTTTCAGGCGCCTTTTGCTTTTTTATTTTACATTTTTATATTCTTCGCAATTTCTTCGGGATTTGCGCCGGCATAACGCTTATACTATCATTGAAATGATTATGCCAAAACTATATCCGCTAAAAATCGTTTTTATCTTTCTCGTCTGGACGGCGTTTACGCTTTATGGCGCGAGCTCCGCTTTGTGTTTTGTCAGTTCCGGCGGAGATTATGAAATGGAATTTTCCCGCGTGGTCAGCGGGGGGCAATTATCGTCAGGCGGAAACTATACCGCGAAAGGGGCTGTATCTCAAATTCATTTGCCGGAAGGCATCGGTTCGCTCGCGGGAGAATATGTCAACAGAGTTGGGTTTTATAATCCGCCTCGGTTCACTTATCAGGGCGGTTTGCCAGTTCAGCTTTTTTTTGAATCGGGCAATGTGGAACTTTTTTTGCCCGCGAATTCAATTAATAGAAGAGTTTTTGACATCACCATAAACAAGGACGCGGTTAATAATCCCGTTTTGACGGATTCGGCCAAGGTGATAAACGCCAATAACAAGATGAAAATCAATGAGGGTGATTGGAGCAGGCTTTATTCGGGGAATATTTCCGAGATGTTTGTTTTTGACGAGCAGGATTATTGGACGGATTCGTTTCCGGAAAAAGGCTTGCTGGCGATGTCTTATGAAGATGTTGACAACGATGGCATTTTGGATGGTTCCAATCCTCCTGTCAGAGTCGAGACGATTCAGTCCTGGGCGCTTGACGAAGAATATGAAATGTGGGTTAAAATGGCTGGAGCGAATTTTGACATCAATTTAAAGAAAATTTCGGTTCCGCTCAGGGCGCCGGGAATTTTCGCTTTATTCGGCCAATTGGACAACAGCGTTAAGGATGCGCATGCTTTTCCCGTTCCTTTCCGTCCCAACGGCCCCAATGCCGGCATAGGCATGGGCAAAACGGGAACCGAGGCTGATGGAATTATTTTCACAAATGTTCCCGATATTGGAAATATTGAAATTTATACCATTGACGGCAGGCTGGTGAAGGATATGGATATTGCCAGCAATGTGTTTGATACCGATAAAGTCAACTGGGATGTGAAAAATGATAGCGGGCAAAAAGTCGCCAGCGGGGTATATATTTGGAGAGTGGTTTCCGGATCAAATTCAAAAACCGGGAAATTGATGATAATAAGATAAATAGCGCGACAGCGATACAGCGCGACAGTGCGGCGGAAGCAAGGAGTAAAGATTTAACGCCAAAGACGCAAAAGTTTAATCCGAACGGAGTAAAATAGTCGCAAAGCGGGCAAAAAGCAAGCTTAAAGAATTTAAAGAAGTAAAATTTAGTATAACTTACAAAATAAAAAAGGAGGAAGTATGAATAAAATGATAAAAATAGCGCTGGCGCTCTTATTCGCCTGCGCTTTCGTGAACTCGGCGTACACGCAAGCGACTGAGTTCGGTATTGAGGATGACTTAACTGTTCTCGGTACGGACGGCGATATCACAGACCCTGATGTTGAAATGGCGGGTTTTGCGGTATTCGGCACGACCACCTCTGCGATTATGTACTCGGATGGCGCGGGTGATGTCGCGATAGGCGGAGACCTGCAGGTTG
>DAOWGR010000115.1 GCA_030637365.1 Elusimicrobiota bacterium | reverse complement strand
GACCCCGGTGGGAGTTGTTTTTTGATTAATCAAAACAGAGCGCCCAACACCGGTGAGTTTGGTTGTTCTTGTCTCCATCTTTAACTCTTAGATGCCAAATATTACCGTTTTTATATACTCTGCAACTGGTGTTGAAGCCACCGGGGCCTCCTATGCCGCTTAACACGCATAATTTATGCGGACCCAAGTTTTTAACTTTGTTGCATTTATCACATGAGGCGGTATAAGATGTTATAGGCGAAGAAGTTATTAAATTCTTGGTTTTCACGCAATTGAGACCGTTTTCATCGCAATATTCCTTAGCTCCGACTTTTCCCTGGACATCAAGTTTCAAACCCGGTGACGGATTCGTTGTCCCGATGCCTATATTATTGGCCGGGTCTATAACCAATGCCGCTTTGTTTACAGTATCATTAAAAATGCTTAAATAGCCTGCGTTTGGATACCTCTCCATAATAGTCCATTTGGACGCGTTATTGCGTTTAAAACTTATTTGAGATATTCCCCCGCCCATATTGTTTATATCCAGCCCCATCTTATTTTTATTGGATTTAATTTCCAGAATATTGCCCGGCGTTTCCGTGCCGATTCCAACCCGTCCGCCGTCTCTTGCCAAAACGGTTGAATCCGTCGTGAGCAGTTTCGCGTAGCCGCCATAAGGCGACGGATAATAAGTGGTAAGGTTATGAGTTTCAGCGAATAAAAGCATCGGATTGAAACAATAAATAAAAAAGGCGATTAAAATCGTCAAAATCCATGTTTTGTTTTTTAATTCTTTTTTCATTTCCCCATTTAATTTCGTAGGGTTAATTGCCGGCGATATAATTGAATGCCCCCGATATATTATGGCTTGTTTACGAAAAGGGTTTGTGTCGGATAAGCGAATTCTATGCCTTCTTTTTCAAATTGCTCCACAATATTTATGAACACTTCTTCTTTTTGTTTCATATGGAGGGTATAATCGCCGTCTTGAACATAATATACGAATTCAAAATCAATTGAAAAATCGCCGAATTCCGACAAATTGCCCCTGTCAAAAACAAGCTTATCGGTTTTTTCTATTATGGTTTTAACAATACCGGGTATTTTTTTAAGCTGCTCAAGGGTTGTTTGATAAATAACGCCCACTTTAAACACCACTCTTCTTTTTTCCATATGCTTATAATTGCTTATTTTCGCGGAAAGGAGATTGGTATTTGAAATTACTATAAGTTCGCCGCTTAAACTTCTGATTTTTGTGGATTTAAGGCCTATATGTTTTATGCAGCCGAGCGTGTCGCCCGTTATTATGAAATCGCCTATTTTAAATGGCTTATCAAGCAAGATAACAAAGAAATTGAATAAATCTCCCAGAATATTCTGCGCCGCCAGCGCTATGGCGATGCCGCCTATTCCAAGTCCGGTTATCACCGCCGACACATTAATGCCCATATTGCTGAGCACAAACGCCAAGGCCGCCGCCCAGAGAACTATCTGAAATATTATTTTGGAACTGCTTATAAGAGTGATATGAGAACTGTTGTCCATGCCTTTTTTGGTCAGAATCTTATTGAGCCAGTAAGATATGATATGTATTATGATATCAGTCGCGCGATAAGTGAGAACTATAAGAACGGCATAGTTTAAAATTTTGTTGAACAGGGCGTTTGTATTTAGATTGTGAACCGCCACATAAAAGGAAATCAGCTGATATTCGGGAGCTTTTATTTTGGATAGCAGATTTACCAAAAAATCATCAAGATCGGTCTTTGTCTTTAAAGCCAACTTTTTGAGTCTGTGGAATATGAAACCGCGCAATAGATAGAGCGTTGCGAATGTTAAAGAAAAAATTAAAACGGCGTAAAGATAATCGGTTACGGAATTGTTCAAATAGCGGAAGTTTAATATTTCGTTCATCATTTATAATGTAATTTTAACTTTGTTTTGTCCAATTGCGCAAGTTCAAAATCTTGAGAAGATTCCAAAGCGTTTTTCGGGCACGCGTCCGCGCAAGCGCCGCAGAATATGCAATGATTTAAGTCCATTAAGCAGTCAAATATTTTTTTTTCCGCGTGAGTCTGTTCGGAGGGAATTATTTTTATGGCTTTGGCCGGACATACGCGCACGCACATATCGCACCCTATGCATTCGGATTGCGTGAAAACTATTCTCCCCCTGAATGCGTCAAAAACTTCGGCTTTTACGGCCGGATATTTTATTGTCGCGGGTTTGGAAAAGAGGTTTTTAATCACTTCGGGCAATGCTCTTAGCGGTATTTTCATGATTTTATCCTATTCTTATTTTAAGGGCTATATTCATCGCTATTTGTATTAGGCTTAAAGGCGCGAGTATTTTCCAGCAGAAATTAATCATTTGCTCTATTCTTATTCTTGCCATAATAGCTTTAAGAACCGAGAGCAATAATACTATAAAAGTTGTTTTTCCGAGAAAAACGACTATTGCCAATATTCCGTCGGCGCCCATTGAGCCGCCGAGGAAAACGGCGTTTATAAGCGCGGCTCCCACCACCATTTCCATATCTATGGCAAGATTGAAAAATGCCAGAAGACCGCCAGAATATTCGGTAAAAGCTCCGCCCACAATTTCGGTTTCGCCGTGAGGGATGTCAAAAGGCAGTCTTTCAAGCTTGCCTTGCAAAGTTATGACGGCTATCAGGAAGCCGGGAATTTGAACTATAAGCAATAAAGGGTTTTGAAACATGAATTTTGATATCTCGGTTATATTCCAGCTGCCGGCAAGGATGGCGGGGCCGAGCAAAGCGAGCATGAGCGGAACTTCATAAGCGAAAAGCTGAGTTAAAACTCTTACAGCTCCTATTGTGGCAAAGGGGCTGCTTGAACTCCAGCCGGCCAAAAAGAAGGTCATTGTCGGTATTGTCAAAAGATAAATTATAACCACCAAATCGCCTTGAAAAGGAAAAAGCGCTTGGGGCCATACCGGAACCAAAAGCATGGCGGTTATCACGCTGGCCATGGCAAAAAACGGCAGAGTTTTAAATAAAGCGGTATCGCAATGTTTTGGAATAATCGTTTCTTTTGCCAGAAGTTTTATAAAATCGGCCACAGGCTGATAAATGGGCGGGCCTATTCTGTTTTGCATCAAGGCATAGCATTTTCTATCCACCCATTCCAAAAAAGTTCCATAAACGCTCAAAAAGAAAAATCCGGGAAAGACCAGGATGAAAAATAACGGCGATAAAACGGAATCCAATGTCATATTTTCACCTTTGAAAAATCAATTCCTTTTTTCTTATAAAATTCAATGCCCATTAAGCGCAGATCGTTCCACGAATATGAAGAAGTTTTTTCTCCGTCAAGAACCAGAGAGCGGTCGGTGCAAGACATGCAAGGATCTATGGCGGCTATAACAATGGGAACATCGGCCAAATATCCGCCTTCAAGCATATACCGGACGGAAGCGAAATTCGCCAGCGTCGGCGCTCTTACTTTTACTCTTTCAGGCTTGATGGAGTCATTGGCTTTCACATAATGAATATCTTCCCCTCTCGGAGCTTCATATCTGCCGACAGCCGCGCCTTCGGGTATTTTCCACGGAACTTTAACGGCAATGGCGCCCGTGGGAAGATAATTGATGATTTGCCGAATTATTTTATAGGATTCAATCAGTTCAAATACCCTCACGAACACTCTGCCGAAAACATCGCAAGAATCGGCGGTTATGACTTTGAAATCAAGTTTGTCGTACATAAGATACGGATCGTCTTTTCTGACATCGCTTTTTACATTTGACGCTCTCAGCGTCGGACCGACCGCGTTTCTTTTAAGAGCTTCTTGCGTGGGCAATAAGCCGACATTTTGAGTTCTGGCAAGAATAGTGGGCTCTTGCGTGATAAGTTTTACATAATAGTTTGTCCGCTCTTCCAAGATATCCATTCTTTTGAGTATTTCATTTTTTTGTTTGGCATTAATATCCTTTCTTACTCCGCCGATAATATTCATGGCGTAATGAATCCTGTTTCCGGAAATCAATTCAAGGCAGTCAAGCACATGCTCTCTGTCGCGCCATGTATACATAAACAATGTGTCAAAACCTATTTCATGGGCGGCGACTCCAAGCCATAAAAGATGGCTGTGCGCTCTTTCAAGTTCTCCCATTAGAATTCTTAGCGCCTGCGCTCTTTCCGGGATCTCGACTTTCGCTATTTCTTCAACACAGCCGACAAAGCAGGATGTGTGAGAATGCGAACAGATGCCGCAAACCCTTTCCAAGAGATAAATATCCTGAATATAAGTTCTTTCTTCGCAGGCCTTTTCAATGCCTCTGTGATTATAACCGAGATTTATTGAAGCTTTATCTATCCTTTCTCCTTCAAGAACGAGCATAAAATTTTCAGGCTCTTTCAATGCCGGATGCTGAGGGCCGAGAGGAATGGTGATTTTTGGCATTAAATTTTCTCCTCGTCTCCGGAATTTTTTTCAGCTTCTTCATAAGAACAGGCCTTTGCTGAAGCTTCAAATTTTTTTTGATCCCAATTTTTTCTCAATGGATATTGGTCTTTTGGAAAATCTTCCGACAGAGGATATCTTCTGCCATTTGGAAGGCCGTTTATTTTAATGCCGTACATGTCTTCAAGTTCTCGTTCATAATACTCCGCTCCCATAAAAATTTCCGTTATGGTGTCAAGCCGGGGGTTTGATAGGGGAGTTTCAACCACTATATTGGCCACTATGCCGGTTTGGACAAGATGATAAATAGCGCCCAGATTATCTCCCATATCCATGCCGCTTATGGCGGAAATATGATTAAAATCAAGTTTGTTTTTCATATAAGCCATTATTTCAACGGCTTTTTCTTTTTTCACTTCAAGCCAGATTCTGCGTTCTCTTTGAATTTCAAAACCCAATATATCAAGGCTGAATTTTTTTTCCAATTCCGATTTGATTTTTTCTTCTTGTAAAAGGCTCATAAATCATTCCTTAATGTCTAACAGCGGGAAAAAGTTGATATAAAAATATGTTGATATGTAAAAATAAGGAGTTTTTTATTACCATATTCTCATATTCTCTTATCATCGTATTTCCATATCTACGCTGTCTTTTCTATCCATATCATCGTATCAACTTATTTCCGCCTCTTGCTTCTATTCTTTTAAGCTTGCAAGCAACTTAATCATGCCGTCAATGATAGCCTCGGGTTTGGCCGGGCAGCCCGGAATATAAGCCGATACCGGTATGGCTTTGTCTACGCCGCCCAAAGTGCTGTAACAGCCGTCAAAAACTCCGCCCGAGCAAGCGCAAGCGCCAATCGCCACTACAAATTTTGGATTTGGCATTTGTTCATATATTCTGACCAGTCTTTTATGAATCTGTCTTGAAACCGATCCGCTTACCAGCAATACATCGGCATGTCTCGGGGTTCCTTTGAGTAAAACGCCGAATCTTTCCAAGTCATATTTTGGCGTGAGCGCGTCTAAAATTTCAATATCGCAGCCATTGCAGGCGCCGGAATTAAAATGTATTATCCAAGGAGATTTCATTTGTGACCAAGTAATAAGTTTTGTGATTATTTTCATTATAAAATCCTATCCGGCGAAAAGAACCGCCAGGATAATTATTACCGAAACCAAATACGCGATAACCGGGCCTATGGTTTCAGCCGCGGGGTGAAACGCCCAAGTGGCTATTATAAGCCCCGCCACATGCAAAAGAGTAAAGAATATGGCAAAAGGAAAAAATTGCCGGTAATCGGGAATCGCTTTTTCTCCGCTCGCTTCTTCTCCGCAGGCATAAGGTTTGAATTTCCCTGTTTCAATTTTGGAATCTGAAACTATAGTTTCAGTCGGAGTTACCCCACCACCTGCTTGCGAAGCTTTATGGATGGCGCTTTTAGCGCCATAAGCGGGTGGTGGGGTTATTATCTTGAAAAGAATATATACAAAAGCGAGTATTAAGATAAAAGCGATGGGTGGAAATAGTAAAATATTCATATTATCCCTTTAGTTTTGAAAGTTTCCATAAATCTATAGAGCCGGTTATTCTGTAAGCTTTAATCAAAACGCTTAATCCTATAGCCACTACGACCACCTCAATCAATATCATGGTTATCGCTATGGCTTGCGCCAGATTTACATTATTTGTCGCTACGCCGCTTAAAATTATGGCGAGAAGACAGGATTTTGACATTATTTCAAGGCCTATGATTTGTCTTAGCATATTTCTTGAAACAAGCATGCAATACAGGCCGATAAAAAACAATAAGCTTATAAAGTACCAGTCCAGAGAAAAAATATTTGTCATTTGTTATTTACCTTCTCAGCACCTTTTAATAAATCTTTCGCCCGGGTATCTCTAACGGGGCGAGGAAAAATAGACTTAATGGCGAATACTCCCGCTGCAAGTATGCATATCTGGCCTATAAGATCAAAAACTCTGTTTTTCCAGATAATTTGTCCCAGGGGATAATTATGAATGTTCAAATGCGGATATTTGGACAAGGATTCAAAAAAAGGAACAATATAAATCCAGCTTGCTATTGCCGCTATAATCAGCGCGAGAGGAAGCAGCATGAATCTTATTCGGCTTTCGTTTAAGAATTTTTCTTCTTTTTGTATCAAACTTATCGCGCTTATAAAAAGCACTGTAATAAGTCCGGCGCAAACCGAGAGTTCAAAAACAGCCGCCCATGGCGAGCCGAAAGTGAACAATATTAAAGACACGCCTATGCTTACGAGAGCGAGCGCTATCGCGGAAAAAAGCATGTTTTTGGCCATTACGGCGATTACAGCCAGAATAATGACTATGACAAATAAAGTCAGATGGTAAGTCACGAAGTCCTCTTGATTTTTTTAAGTCCGTCGCATATTGCGAAGTTCAACTTGTAAGGAAGTCGGACTTCCTTATATGGGTAAGTCATAAAATGGTCCTTGTGATTGTTTCAATCAGATAGTTGTAGCAATAAGGAAATAATATTCCGGACATTATGATTACCGCGCATAAAATCATTACTGGCGCGAGCATCAATGCCGGCATCTCTTCCGCTTTTTTTGCGGCATCCGTTATTTTGCCGAAAAATACTTTCCTTTGCATTACCATAAAATAAGCCAAAGTTATTATGCCGGCGCCAATCGCCGTCACCGAGTATCCTTTTGCCCCGCCTTCCCAAAGGGCGACGATGATAAGCAATTTACTCCAAAATCCGGACAAAGGCGGAATTCCCGCCGTAGACATAAGCGCTATAACGGATGACCATGAGGTCCACGGCATGGAATGCTCAAGCCCTCCCATTTTTTCCATATTGGTTGTGTTTAAAGATTTTTCAAGACTGGCTCCGTTTAAAAATAAAACCGTTTTAAAAGCGGCGTGATTAAACATATGAAATATGGCTCCCAATATCGCCAGAGGAGTGGCAAGTCCGCAGGCGATAATTATGTAGCCGATTTGGCTTATGCTTGAATAAGCCAGCATTCTTTTAAAGTCTTTTTGCCTCATGGCGGCTATCGCGCCGAACAATATTGACGCCGCGCCGATAAACATTAATGTTTCCGAAATTTTATACAGCTTCAAATCAAAAAATTTAAATATCATCGCTATTTTTATCACGGCGTAAACGCCGGCTATTTTGGTAATCGTTCCGGCAAGAAAAGCCGATACGGGCGAATACGCTCCTTGATAAGCGTCCAACACCCAAGTATGGAAAGGAAACACGCCGGATTTAATTAAGAAACCCAGCAATATCAGTATGACTCCGGACATTATTGGAGAGGATAAATAACCTCCGGCCACGATATTCTGCAAGCCGGCAAAATTAAAAGTGCTCGTTGTAAACAATAGTATCGCCATTCCCAGCAATATGAATATTGAAGCGGGAAAGGTGAGAAGGAAATATTTAATCGCGGCTTCTATTCCTTTTTCATTGTCGTCAAAAGCTATCAGAGCGAAAGAAGCGACCGCGAGCGCTTCCACGAAAATATAGAGAGTGAAAAAATCACCCGCCGTGACGATTCCGCACATGGCCGATACCGACACTAAAATAAGACTGTGGAAATGATGCCTGTTTTTTTCTTTGGTCAGGAAGCCGGTGGAGAATAATGAAACGGAAAAAGCCACCAAATAAATCATAAAAATCATTAGTAGCGTGAAACCGTCTTGCGCTATATTGGAAAATGACAGTTTGAAATTAACCGGATTGAAAATAAGATAAGAAATATTTAAAAGTCCGGCAAACAGAGTGATATTGCCGATTATATCGGCAAGGTTTTCTTTGTTTCTGGAGACGAATTGAATTAAAACGGCAGAGAATAAGGGAATTAACAAATAAGCGAGAAGGCTAATTGTCATTTGGTTCCCCCCAATACAAAAACCATATATAGAGCAAAACCGATTATTGTTAAAGCCATATACAGAGGATATGAGCCTGTATGGAATTTTTGAGATATTTTTGAGAGAGAGTTTATTACTAAAGACGGCAGGCGATCCGTCAGAAAATCAAAAAAATTGTCCGCCGCCATAAGGCATTTTCCAAGCAAGGGCGTAAAGCTCATTGCTTGTTCATAGATATCAAAAAATTTATGTTCGGCCATCGAGTATATTTGTTTGAGGCCGGGCGCGTGATGAATATGATCGGAGGCTTTTGAAGGTTTGGAAAAAGTTTTATATCCCAGAATATGGCTTATAAGCGCTATAAGCGCGGCAATCACCGAGATAAAGAACAGTTTGTCAAAATGAAAACCAGAGAGAGGAAGAGTGTGTTCAAGACTTAAGAAAGTTAAAGAGGGCTCAAGGAAGAATTTTACCGGCAGTTTGGCTCCGAATCCGAAAGCCGCGCATAAACCCGCGAGCGCGAGCATGGGCGCGAGCATGGAAAAAGGCGCTTCTTGGGTTTCTTTGAGCGTTTCCGGTCTTTTGCCGAAAAACACGGCGTGCCCCAATTTTAAAAACGATGCCAATGTTAAAATTGAGCCTATTACGGCTATGAAGAAAAATACTTTATGTCCGGTAAGCAAAGTTCCTTTATAAATAAGCTCTTTGGAGAAAAAACCGCTGAAAGGAGCCACTCCGGAAATTGATAAAGCCGCGATTATAAAAAACAATCCCGTGAGAGGCATATTTTTAATGAGTCCCCCCAATTTTCTGATGTCCGTTGTTTTGGTTTGGCGTTCCACCGAGCCTGCCGTAAGGAAAAGGCAGGATTTGTAAATGGCATTATTGAGCATGTGGAAAAGTCCGCCGGCTATGCCGATGGGATGCAAGGTCCCTATTCCAAGTATCATATAGCCCGCTTGGCTTACCGCGTGATAAGAAAGGAGCTTTTTATAATCGGTTTGAACAAGCGCCATCATTACGGCGAACAGCAAGGTCGCGGCGCCTATTGTCATAAGCATTATTTGCATGCCGCCATTAAGTTGATAAAGATAAACGCTGATTCTGATTAGAAAATATACGCCCAATATTTTATCCATGGCGGCCGGAATATACGCCATGAAATTAACATTGCTGTTTTTTCCAGCGTCCGGTATCCATGTGTGAAAAGGCATCGCGCCCGTTTTGGATATCGCGGCTATCATAAGCAATAAATATCCGCCAATGGCCCAGCCATGCATTGTGAGTTTTCCCGACGCGTTTATTTCACTCATATTCAGCGTTCCCGCGAGATAGCCGGTTATGGCTATGCCCAAGACAAGGCAAAGATCCGTCGCGGCATTGATAATAAAAGCTTTCATCGCGGTTGCTTTTGAATTGCGGTTTTCATTTGAAAGAGCTATAAAAGCGTAAAGAAATATAAGAAGCCCTTCCCAGAAAAACAAAAGAAGAAGCAAATTATCGCTTAAAATCGCGCCGGCTGAAAACGCTTGAGTAATCAAAAGGTTGAAATTAAACCATTTTGTCGAGGCTGTTTTTTTACGCATGAAGCCGAATGAGTAAACGGCTATAAGAAATGAAAAAAATGAAGAGGCTGTCAGAATGACTATATTCAAATTATCCGTTTTTAGTTTGAAGTCCGCTCCATAACCTGCCCAAGGCAAAGAAAATTCCAGCGCGCCGCCGAACATTGCTATGGACGCCATAAGAGCAATTAAAGTCGTTACAATGGCGGTTAATTCTTTAATGTATTTTGTTTTTTCGGAAATAAAAAGGATCAGAAAGGCCATTATTAAAGGCAGAAAAATGGGGATGAGAATTATATTCATTGAAGGAATACTCCCAATTTTAAGCTTAGCGCTTCAGTGTAAAACATCGGATAATATATGAGCGCGCCAAGCAAGAGGCTTATTAATGCCAGCATCGCCACGCTGATAAGCATTGTTGGCGAACCTTCTTTCGGAGGATGTTCTTTCGCTTCTCCGAGGAAAACAAGATAAAAAAGCCTCAGAAGATAGAGAACCGTTAATATCGCGGCAAACATGAACATCGCTATAATCCACGGATTTCCGTTTTGAATCGCGCCCGCGAATACCAGAAATTTTCCGAAAAATCCGCCGAGAGGAGGTATGGCCATTATTGAGAGAGCGCATAAAATGAAGCTGATGGCGGTTATGGGCATGGTTTTCAATAAGCCGCCCCTTTTTGTGATGTCTTTTGGATGTGTTTTTTGTTCCAATATGCCGGCGATAAGAAAAAGTCCGCCTTTGGCTACGCTATGGGTAAGAATATAAATGAGCGCGCCGATAAAAGCGACATTATTGCCTGAGGCCAGTCCCAAAAATATAAAGCCCAATTGGCTTATGGTTGAATAAGCTATAAGCCTTTTAATATTCGTTTCAACCAAGGCGGCGCCGGCTGAAATTATGGCGCTTAAACCGGCTATTATAAGAACGGTTTGCGCGAAAACGGGCTCTACAGTCACGGATGTTCCGAATATTCTCGCGTAAGCGTAAACGCCTATTTTAACCAAGACGGCGGCGTGAAGAAGAGCCGTTACGGTTGAAGGAGCCACGCCAGCGTCGGGAAGCCATGTTGAAAACGGAAGAGTGGAAGATTTCGCGAGTATGCCGGCCAATATAAGGAAAGCCGCCAGCAATGAAATTGTTTCGCCTCTCAAGATGCTCAAATCCAAAGTTCCCTTGCCGGAATATATCATTACAAATCCCAACAGCATGCATAATGCTCCGAAAACCGTTACAAGGATGGTCTTATTGGCTTTTAAAATATCATTTTCGGCTCTAAAAAAACCGACAAGTCTCCAACTGCAGACGGCGGTGATTTCCCAAAACACATACATCCATATCAAATTGGTTGAATAGACAATTCCCATCATTGAGCCGAGAAAAAGGACAACCATCGCGTAATATTCGGTTTGATTTTCATAATGAGCCATGTAGCCGATGGAATAAAAAAGTATTATCGAGCTGACAAATGAGGAAATAAGCGCCATAAACACCGATAGCATATCCGCGGTAAGAGTGAAATTGAAACCGAGAGGAAAAGGTATGTTATAAGTTATCGTCATGCCGCCAAGAACATGAGGCATTAGCATTAGCGAGGCTGTAAATGTGAGGATTCCGAGAGTTAAGGCGAAAAGATTTCTTGTTTGAACGGATATTTTAGAGATGAATGGAATTAAAAGGGCCCCTAATAAAGGCAAAAATACGGCGGTTTTTAAAAGGCAAACTTGTGTCATGGAATACTAAGTATAACAAATTTACAAGTTACCAGTCACCAGATGTAAGTCACAAGTTATAGACGGCAAAAATCAGAAAACAGATGGCGGAAAACAGAGAGCCGAGAGGAGAAAACAGAGGGAAGAGGTCGGAAGTTTTTTAGATTTTTGTTATTAGTTGTTTAAAATTATTTTAGCGGGTTTTGTGTTGATAAAGGCATTTCGGCATTTGCCTGTAAGACCAGGGTCGGTACGAGCCAAGCCCGCCCTTCTCTCTCTCACTTCGCTGTAT